>JBLHNV010000219.1:0-5360 GCA_047623125.1 Janthinobacterium sp.
CGTCAGGTCGCCACCTTCATTCAATGACTTTTTCAACCTGAACCAGCGTATCGTAAAAAGTCGGGCCGCGCCCCATGTCGGTCAGGCGTGAACTGGTCACTTCATTCGCATTCTTGCCGTCACGCCCCAGTTTTTTCCACCAGACTGACAACCCGACGACCAGGCCGACGCGCGCTTTCAAGGTCACGCGCGCCTTGGCGATGAAACTACCGCGGTCGTTGAAAATGCGCACCATCGCGCCGTCGACAATGCCGCGCGCGGCGCTGTCTTGCGGATGGATATCGAGATGCGGCTCGCCCTCGCTTGATCGCAGGCTTTTTACATTGACAAAAGTGGAGTTGAGAAAATTGCGCGCCGGCGGCGAAATCATTGCCAGTGGGTATTTCGCTGCCAGATCCGGATTGCTGGCCACTGATTCGTGAGGAAGAATATGCGTTGGCAACGGATCCAGGCCCTCAAGCAGCATGCTGGCCGAATAGAATTCGCACTTGCCCGACGGCGTGGGAAAGCCGCCGTTAGCGAAAGGCGCATCGGCCATCGCCAGCTTTTGCCAGCCTTTTTGCTTGAGCGATTCCCAGTCGAAATGCACCGCGCGCGCGTCGCTTGCATTGAAGGCTTGCGCCGCCAGCGCATCGTCGCTTTCCTTGAAACACGGATCGTCAAAACCCATGCGCTGGGCCAGCAGCCGGAACACTTCAGTATTGGGCTTGGCTTCGCCCAGTGGCGCGATCGCGGCGTTATTGGCCATCATGTACAAATGGCCAAAAGCGCTGTGCGCGTCAACGTGTTCGAGCTGGGTTGTCGCCGGCAGCACGATGTCGGCATAATCGACCGTGTCGGTCTGAAAATGTTCGAGCACGACCGTAAACAAGTCTTCGCGTGCAAAACCCTGCTCGACCTTGCTGGAGTCGGGTGCGATCGCCAGCGGATTCGAGTTGTAGACGATGACCGCTTCGATCTGTGGCCCGAATGCGGGCGAACTGGCGCGCAGCAAATCCTCGCCGATCGTCGCCATGTTGATTGTGCGTGGCTTTACCTTGAGCAGATCGGGCCGCTGCAATGCGCTGCGGTTAATCGGAAACGAGCCGGACGACGACAGTTGGATCCCGCCGGCAGGATGGCGCCAGGCCCCGATCAACGCTGGCAGGCACGCGATGTTGCGCATCGCCATGCCACCGCCATGTACGCGCTGCACCCCGTAGTTGGCGCGGATCGCGACCGGATCGCCGTTCTTTGCACTCTGGCCATACAGCCGCGCCAGGTCGACGATTTCAGTCTCGGTGATGCCGCACACCTCGGCCACGCGCTCGGGCGGCCATTCGCCGGCGCGCTGCTTCAATTGCGCAAAGCCGACTGTATGGCGCGCAATGTAGTCATCGTCGATCAGGTTTTCCGCGATCAGCACATGCATCATGCCAAGCGCCAGTGCGCCATCGGTGCCGGGCAACAGAGCGATATGCTGGTCGCATTTCTCGGCCGTCAGCGAGCGGTAAGGGTCGATCGCGATCAGGGTGGCGCCGCGCCGCTTCGCTTCCAACGCACGGGTCCAGAAATGCAAGTTGGAGGCGATCGGATTGCCGCCCCAGATCAGGATCAGTTTTGCATGCTGGAACTGCTCCAGATCGGTGCCGATCAAGGCCCCGACCGTGTATCGGTAACCGGTCCCGCCCGCAGTGGAGCAAATGGTCCGGTCCAGCAGCGAGGCGCCGATCTGATGAAAGAAGCGCAACGACATCGACTCGCCTTGCACCAGCCCCATGGTGCCGCAATAGCTGTACGGCAAAATGGCTTGCGGGGCGCGGCTGGCGATCTGGCCCAGGCGCGCAGCGATCGTATCCAGGGCTTCATCCCAGCTGATCCGCTCAAACTTGCCTTCGCCTTTTTTTCCGACGCGCTGCATCGGATACAACAAGCGATCAAGGTGATAGGTGCGCTCGGTGTAGCGCGCCACCTTGGTGCACAGCACGCCGGCCGTCGTCGGATGGTCAGGGTCACCCTTGACGCTGGTGGCGATGCCATCGTCCACCGTCACCAGCAACGCGCAGGTATCAGGGCAATCGTGCGGGCAAACCGCGCGAACTTGAGTACTCATAACGCCATCCTGAAAAAATGTGAAATAAAGGGTACTACTTTATCTGATTCCGGGCCCAAACATGCAATGCCTGTTGCCCGGCACCATGCTGCGCATGAACAAGCGCTACAATGGCTCATCACCTTCCGATCGAGGTCAGTTGTATGCCCGACGCGAACGGTTCAAATTAATTGGAGGCATTGATGAAACCAGATGATCCGATCATCGCCGAGTTGCAGCAAATCCGGCGCGACCTGCATGCCCACCCGGAGCTATGCTATGAAGAGCAGCGCACCGGCGATGTCGTCGCAGCCAAGCTGACCGAATGGGGCATCCCGGTCGTGCGTGGCCTGGGGCTGACAGGCCTGGTTGGCATCATCAAGCGCGGTACGTCGGGACGCGCGATCGGCTTGCGCGCCGACATGGATGCGCTGCCGGTGCAGGAAGTGAACACTTTCGCGCATGCATCGCGCCACCCCGGCAAGATGCACGCATGCGGGCACGACGGTCACACCGCAATGCTGCTGGGCGCGGCCCACTATCTTGCGCACCACGGCAACTTCGACGGTACCGTGTACCTGGTTTTCCAGCCGGCCGAAGAGGGCGGCGCCGGCGCGCGGCGCATGATCGAGGACGGACTATTCGAGCAATTTCCGATGGATGCGATCTATGGCATGCACAACTGGCCAGGCGCGCCCGCCGGCACGCTCTCCGTCGTCGAAGGCCCGATGATGGCGTCCAGCAATGAATTTTCTGTCGTCGTCAAGGGCAAGGGAGCGCATGCGGCGCAGCCGCACAAAGGTATCGACCCGGTCATGATCGCGGTGCAAATCGCTCAAAGCTGGCAAACCATTATCACGCGCGAAAAGAGCCCGCTCGATACGGCCGTGCTGTCGATCACGCAGATTCATGCCGGCAGCGCGACCAACGTAATACCAGAAGTAGCGACGCTGATCGGCACCGTGCGCACGTTCACGACGCCGGTACTGGACTTGATCGAAAGCCGCATGCGCGCCGTGGCCGAACACACGGCGGCTGGCTTTGGCGCGCAAGTCGAGTTCGGCTTCAAGCGCAACTATCCGCCGTTGGTCAATCACGCCGCAGAAACGGCGTTTGCGCTCGAAGTGATGAAGCAGGTTGTCGGCGTCGACATGGTCAATGACAAAGTCGAGCCGACGATGAGCGCTGAGGATTTCGCTTTTTTCTTGCAAAAAAAACCGGGCTGCTACATCTTCATTGGCAATGGCGAAGGCGATCATCGCGACGGCGGCCACGGCCTGGGTCCATGCGTGCTGCATAACGGCAGCTACGATTTCAACGACAATCTGCTGCCGACAGGCGCCAGTTACTGGGTCCGGCTGGCGGAAATGAGCTTGCCCATCGCCCACTGACGCTTACTGGCGGCGACCATATCTGGTGCGCGCTACGGCAACCGGTCCGGCCCCAGACCAAGGCGCTGGCCGGGATTGAGCTGTTCCAACGCGAGCAAGGCTGCGCTATGGTCAGCTTGCGGATAAGTATCGGCGATCGACTCAAAGCGCTGCGTCACCAGTTGCGCCAGCGGCAAGGTCACACCGGCAGCCTGCGCCGCATGCGCAATGTTATGCATGTCCTTCAATTGGCTCTTGACCTGGCCGCCGGGCAGAAAATTACGCTCCAGCATGCGCTGGCCATGCACTTCCAATATCTTGCTTTCGGCAAACCCGCCACGTATCGCAGCGCGTACCGCTTGCGGATCAGCCCCGGCCGCCTGCGCCAGCAGCAGCGCTTCGGCGACAATATTCAGCGTGGCCCCGACGATCAATTGATTGCACAACTTGGCAACCTGTCCGCTGCCAGCCGGCCCGACCAGCATGGGCTTGCCCAGCACCTCCAGCAAGGCTTGTGCGCGCGCAAAATCAAGCGCACTGCCACCGGCCATGATCGCCAGCGTACCAGCGTCGGCGCCGGCCACGCCGCCCGAGACAGGTGCATCGATGAAATGGCAGTCCTGGCTTTGTAACAATGCATGAAATTGCTGCGCCTCGGCTTGCCTGGTGGAACTCATGTCGACCCACAGCGTGCCCGGCGCCAGATCCGCCAATGCCGCCTGCATCACACAAGCGACGCCAGGTCCCGCTTCCAGCATCGAAATGACGATATCCGCACCGCGCACCGCGTCGGCAATGTCGAGGGCGGGCCGACCGCCGTTCTCGGCCAGCGCGGCAGCCTTGCTGGCGGTGCGGTTCCAGGCGGTCAGCGGATAACCCGCTTGCAACAGGCGGCGCGCCATCGGCGCACCCATCAAACCGATGCCGAGAAAGGCAATCTGCGTGGCGAAAGTCAATTCAAGTCTCCGGTCATTATCAAGGCATTGATTGTAGCAAGGCAAACTTGTCGATGTGCAACCCCGGTACAATATATTTTTGCGCACCCCACCGATCGGCCTCCTTGTTAAAAACTACCGACTGGAACAGAACATGTCATCCAAAAATAATTTACTGAAACTCCTGGCAAGCGCAGCCATGCTGTCGGTAACCCAGTTGGGCTTTGCTGCCGACGACACATTGATCGATGGCGCCTATGGCGAATTCGCCACCGGCACCAAAACGCAGATGATACGCGCAGGCATCACATCAAACTGGCGTTCGCGCTGGTTCGATTCGAACGGCACGCATCTGAGCGGCTACTGGGATGTCAGCGTCGGTGCATGGCGCGGCAATCGTCACCAGAACATCCCCGGCGCAACGCAAAATCTGTTTGATGTCGGCTTCACACCGGTATTTCGCTTCCAACGCGATGACAAGAAAGGCTTCTACTTCGAAGCCGGCATCGGTCTGCATTATTTATCGAAACTGTATGACAACGACGGCAATCAATTGTCGACGCACTTCCAGTTCGGCGACCATCTCGGCATCGGCTATGTACTTGACAAGCAATGGGCAGTCGGCATGAAGATCCAGCATTTTTCGAATGGCGGCTTCAGGAAGCCCAATTCGGGCGTCAACTTCCTCAACCTGAAAGCCAGTTACCGCTTTTGACCAGCGCCCCGAAAATGCAACGGCGCAGAGCGGCAAAGGACGGCGCCGTTTTTCATCTGTGGCATGCGCGCCGGCATCGGCAGGATGCACCGGTCGCATGTCGAAATCCGGACGCAAAAAAACCCCGCTATTTCTAGCGGGGTTTTTTCTTATAACAAGCCTGACGATAACCTACTTTCACACTGGTTGCAGCACTATCATCGGCGCAAAATTGTTTCACGGTCCTGTTCGGGATGGGAAGGGGTGGTACCAACTTGCTATGGTCATCA
>JBLHNV010000220.1:0-5354 GCA_047623125.1 Janthinobacterium sp.
AGCTGATGCAAGTGGTCGTCGTGCTCGGTGCGCTGGGCATGATGCTGGCAGTGGAATTTTTCAATCGCAAGTCGATCTACGGCAAGGCCGTCGTCGCCACATCCAACGACCGTGACGCAGCCGGCCTGATGGGCATCAATACCCGGGCCGTCATCATGTTTTCGTATGCACTGTCATCAGCCACAGCCGCGTTCGCCGGCATGTTGATCGCACCGCTGACGCTGACAGGCGCCAGCATGGGTACCGCGCTCGGTCTGAAAGCATTCGCCGTGGCCATCATCGGCGGCCTGACATCGGGCATGGGCGTCATCGTCGGTGGCTTGCTGATCGGCCTGATCGAAACACTGACCGGCTTTTATATCTCCACCGGCTACAAAGAAGTTCCCGGACTGGTGCTGCTGCTGCTGGTGCTGGCATTCAAGCCAGCTGGCCTGTTCGGCAAAACGTCCATCAAGAAAGTTTGACCATGATTAACTCAAAATTCATCCTGTCGACGCTGGGGCTGATCTGCCTGGCAGTCTTCCCGCTTCTAGTTCACAATCCGTATTACGTCCACCTGGCCCAAACCATCCTGATCTACTCGATCCTGTTGTTCGGACTCGATATCGTCATCGGCTACACCGGTCAGGTCTCGCTCGGCCATGCGGCACTGTTCGGCATCGGCTCGTATACCAGCGGCGTGCTGTATTTCAAGCTCGGCGTGCCATTTTTGCTCGCTTTACCAGCCAGCATCGTCGTCACCGCCCTTTTCGGTGCACTGCTGGCGTTGCCGGCGCTGCGCGTGACGGGCCCTTACCTAGCCATGGTTACGCTCGCATTCGGCACGATCGTCCAGATCCTGATCAATGAGATGAGCTTCATGACAGAAGGACCGATGGGCATCAAGCTGAACAAACCGGTGTTTTTCGGCACCGAAATCGGCGAAGTCGGCTTTTTCTACCTGATCGCCGGTCTGATGCTGGTATCGATGGTCGTCGTCAACCGCATCCTGAAGTCACATCTGGGGCGTGCGTTCCAGGCGCTGCGCGACAGTCCGACTGCCTCCGATTGCATGGGTGTATCGGTATATCGCTACAAGGTCTACGCTTTCGTCATCAGTGCAGCATTAGCTGGCCTGGCCGGCAGCCTGTATGCCTATTCGGAAGAGTATATTTCACCGAATACCTACAACTTCGAGCTGACCATCTTGTTCCTGTTGGCCATCATCATGGGCGGACGCAAGACCCGTAGTGGTGCCCTGCTGGGTGCCACGATCGTCGTCATGCTGCCAAGCCTGCTGTCGGATATCTCGCTGTTCCGCCAGTTGGCGACGTTGTTTGCCGCCATCGCGATCATTTCCAGCGCCTATCTGCTGGCCACCAAACGTAGCACCTTGCGCCAGGTCGCCATACCTTTGATCGCCACCATCGGCATGGCCGTGTTCTCGTATCAGCTGAAAAACATCACCGACTGGCGCCTGACGATCTTTGGTCTGATGACGCTGTTTGTCGTGTATTACCTGCAGGACGGTATCATCGGCTTCTTCCGGAGCTTGATGAGCAAGACGCGCGCCGGTACATCCAGTAGCAAGGCACAGGCCAAGGTAAACATCGCTGCAGCTGAATGGATTGCACCAGCAACGGGCATCGCCGAAGGCGGCTTGCTGCTCAACGCAAAACAGATCCTGATGCAATTCGGTGGTTTGAAGGCGCTCAATCTGGTCGACCTTGAAGTCGCCCAAGGCACCGTGCATGGCTTGATCGGTCCCAACGGATCTGGCAAGAGCACGATGATGAACGTGCTGACCGGCATTTACAAGCCAACCGCCGGTACCGTCGAATTCAAGCAGCACGTCATTTCCGGCAAGACACCAGCGTCGATCGCTTTGGGCGGCGTGGCGCGCACCTTCCAGAACGTCGAGTTGTTCGGCGAAATGACAGCACTGGAAAACGTGCTGGTCGGACTGCACCACACCTTCAAGAGCAATATCGTGGACGTGATCTTGCAGACGCCGCGCTACAAGAAGGAAGAGGCGGCGGCACGCCAGCGCGCAGCGAGCATCCTCAGCTTTATTGGCTTGCTTGAGCTGACAGATGAAGAGGCGCGCAACCTGCCTTACGGTAAACAGCGAATCCTTGAAATCGGTCGCGCGCTGGGTCTCGATCCATTGCTGCTGTTGCTCGACGAACCGGCCGCCGGCCTGACTGCGCCCGACATCAAGGAACTGGTCGCGATGATCCGCAAAATCAAGCAGCATGGCATTACCATCATCCTGATCGAGCACCACATGGATGTCGTGATGTCGATCTGCGACAAGGTCACCGTGTTCGATTTCGGCCAGAAAATCGCAGAAGGCGATCCGGGGCTGGTGCAGTCCGATCCGAAAGTCATCGAAGCGTACCTGGGCGGTACGCTGGAAGACGACGGCGCCACTGCCACTACCTCACACTAACGGAAGCCGACATGTTGACTATTTCTAATCTGCACGCAGCGTACGGCAAGGTTGTCGTGCTGCACGGCATCTCGATGGATGTACCGAAAGGCAAAGTGGTAACGCTGATCGGTTCCAACGGCGCCGGCAAGACCACGACAATGCGCGCCATTTCTGGCATGATCAAGCCCACTTCAGGCCAGATCAAGCTGGCTGGCAATGACATCGCCGGCCAGGACTCGCACCTGATCGCGCGCGCCGGGCTGGCCCATTCGCCGGAAGGCCGGCGCGTGTTCGCCACCATGAGCGTGACCGACAACCTGTTGCTGGGCGCGTTCCCGCGCTACACCGGCGCGCGTCCGCGCGGCGACATCAAGGTTGATCTGGAGCGCGCGCTGGAATTGTTTCCCCGCTTGAAAGAGCGTCAGCACCAGCTGGCTGGCACCTTGTCCGGTGGCGAGCAGCAAATGCTGGCGATGGCACGCGCCATCATGCTTAATCCGGAAGTGGTGTTGCTGGACGAACCATCGATGGGACTCGCTCCGATTCTGGTCGAGGAAGTGTTCCGCATCATCTCGCGCCTGAAAAGCGAAGGCGTCACGATGCTGCTGGTCGAGCAATTCGCCGCTGCGGCGCTCAATGTAGCCGACTATGGGTATGTGATGGAAAACGGCCGCATTTCGGTGCATGGCCCGGCGTCCCAGTTGAAAAACGACCCGGCGGTGCAAGCGGCTTACCTGGGCGGCGGCGCGCAGCACTAGACGCTGCCATCGCCGTTCATGCAGCAAGCCACAAAGCGCCATGCGCAAGTGACTTGCTGCAGATAGTGGTTCATATCAGCTCAAAAAAAAGCTACTCTTTTCAAGAGTAGCTTTTTTTATCATCACAGCATTGGCGCCGTCTCTAGCGCTTGAGCGCGCCAGCCTAGGCGCACCCGCAACGTCCACACCATGTTCACCGTCACATAGCAAAGCAACGCTGCCACGGTAGCCATGACGCATAATCCAAGCGCCAGCGGCAGGCCAACCGTCTGCACCCAATCGACCAGCCTGGGCAGCCAGCCAACCACCGTATCTGGCTGCAGAGCGACAACGCGCTCAATGCCGGCGTCGATTTCCTCTGCCGGCGGCATCGACGCAGCGCCCGTCAGAACGGCGCCGAGCCGGTAGGCAAAGTAATAAATGGCAGGAAAAGTCAGCGGGTTGGTCACCAGCGTGCAAAACGCGGCAACGGGCAAATTGACACGCAAAACGATGGCGGCAAAAGCGGCCAGAAAGACTTGCAGAAACGGAAACAAGATACCAAAGAACAAACCGACTGTCGCACCTCCGGCCACGGCGCGGCGATTGAATTGCCAAAGCGAATGGTCGTGCAGATACCGTGCGAACGGCTTCAGAAAGCGACTATCTTTCAACCGTTGTGGCGTTGGAAAATGCTGGGACAACCAACGAATTAACATGCAATGATCCTCAAGACGCCTGGTCCGGGTTTGGTTGGGTAGAAAAAAAACGGTACTTTGCCAACAGCGCACTCGCAATGCGGATGATACAGACGCATCATCGATGTTCAATCAGTAAAGCCATGGAATGAGCTTCCTGACGCGCGTTTTGTAAGCAGCATAGGCCGGATATTGCTGCTCCAGCCAGCGCTCTTCGCGGCGCGCTTTCAAGTCAAAAAACACGAACAGAATGCCGGTACACGCCAACCGAGGCACACTTTCGGTAGCCAATGACAAACCCAGCGCACCGATCAGCAGCGCGCAATACATCGGATGCCGGACGTAACGATAAACCCCCGCTGTCACCAATTGCGCGTCTGACAATGGGCGCGGAAATGGCGTCAGCGAGCGCCCCAGATTGACTGCGGCAGACACCAGCAACAAACTGCCTATGCCTGCGAGCAACCATCCGGCCAGCTGAAAAATGCCGTGCATGGGCCAGCGCGGCCCCATGGCCGGGGCCAGCGCAAACAGCAGCAGCAGTACTGCCTGAGCCACGACCCACATCCCGCCGCGATGTCCCATTTGTCATCCAATCCATATTCGTTGCAAACATATCAAACCCGGGCGCGCTGCCCGGCATTACCGCTCTGGCAGCCTTGGCCTCGGGTAGCGCCAGTACAACCACTCCTGCTCCAGCATGCGCCGCACGCGCGCCGCATGGCCCGCCTTTTCTTGCTGCGCTAGCGCCAACTGGCGTTGCTGTTCGGCACCTTGCGCAGCCTGATCTGCGGCCATGCGCCTGGCCTCGGCCAGTTGCTCCTGACGCAACGCCCGCTGCTCCTGAGCGGCCACCTGCTCGGCCGCCCGCAATCGCAATTGCTGCTCAACCTGACGCTCCTGCGCCGCCTGCAATTGCCTGGCATCATCCTGATACCCGGCCTGCAGCGCCCGCTCCTGTGTATCCCTGCGCTCGCGCGCCTCGGCTGCTGCTTCGTTGATGCGCCGGGCCGCTGCGTGCCGTTCGGCCGCGTCGGACCGCGCCTCAGGCATCACCTGAATGGACGCAACCGGCCTGGCTGGTGGCGCGGGCACAGCGCCTTCCGGGGCTGGCCACATGATGGCAACGGCTGCAAAAAAAGCGAGCAACCCGGTAATAAAAAGTACCACGACCGTCCTTTTCACCACAGCTGATTTATCACAAAAGCGTCAAGCTCTATGCTAACACCGGTGCCCGATGTCAGGGGCCGGCAAGCTGCTTAGCAGCGGCGGCATTGCCTGCGCTGGCCGGAGCATTTTCATGCGCATGCTCGGGTCAACGACATGAATGGGATAGCCCGATGGAATAGCCCTGCTTGCCAGCATCAGCCGGCGCGGCGTGGCGCGGCCTTGGCCAGCGCCCTTCGCTCCAGAAACTGCGCGCCGCCAGCGGCCAATGCAGCGGCAATAACCGCAGGCGGCAGGCTGTACACCGTAGCCCAGGTGGCGCGCCCATCAAAGGCATTG
>JBLHNV010000221.1:0-5317 GCA_047623125.1 Janthinobacterium sp.
GGCAGTACCGGGTGCCGGCAGCGGCAACGGCAGCGCGATGGGCGTGCAGCTGCAGATGCGCTATTCGGTGCCGCTGTTCGTCAATGGCAAAGGGATAGTGCAGCACAAGGACGGGCAAGATCCGCTGCTGGCGACGCAGCCGGAACTGGCTTGGCGCATCGTCAAAAAAGAGGGCAAGAGGTATCTTGCGATACGCAATACCGGTGCCGTCGATGCCAGGCTGACCGATGTCAGCCTGAAACGCGGTACCGATGTCTACGTCATCAGTGCCGGCTTGCTGGGTCATGCATTGCCGCAAAGCGAGATGTGGTGGGAATTGCCCGCTGCGGCGCCCGAAGGGTATCGATTGCAAGCGCAGTTGCGCTATCAGGATGAGCCGGTTGTGATTCTTGCCTATTAGTTCATGCCGAAGCGATCCACGCTGCGCTGGCGCAGCCCTTTGATGGCGCCGCCGACGGCGGCCCTGATGTCGCTGCTGCTGTGCATGAGCGCCGGTGCGGCCACGCTGCCCGCCGCACCCAACGGCTTGCCGCCGCTGGCGGGCACTGGCACTGGCACGATGGCGGCGGCCAAGCTGTATCTGGAACTGGTGATCAATCAACGCAGCACTGGAAAGATCGTCGCCGTCGAATATCGCGCCGGGCGCTACCATGTGCGCGCCGATGACTTGCGCGCCGTCGGCGTGCGCGTTGCTGGCGATGACAATGGCGACGTTGCGGTGGCGCTGGACCTTTTGCCGCAAGTCCGGTTCGAATACGATGGCATCGGCCAGCGCCTGAAGCTCGAAGTGCCGCCCCATTGGCTGCCGCGCCAGCTAGTAGGGGCCGGTGCGCCGGATCAATTCATGCCCGCAACCAGTGATTTTGGCGCCCTGTTCAACTACAACGCCTACGCCAGCATGCCGTCGCAAGGGCAGAGCAGCGTATCGGCCTGGACCGAGTTGCGCCTGTTCGGCGCGCTGGGCCGCATCGCCAGCAGCGGCGTCGTGCGGCGCAATTTCGGCGCTGCCGAGGTCGGCAACAGCAGTGGCAGTAATGGCCGCTACCGGCGCTACGATACCAACTGGATGTATGTGGACCAGGTTCAGGCGATAACCTATGGCGTCGGCGATCTGGTGACGCCGACCCTGGCGTGGAGCAATGCGGTGCGGGTGGGGGGGGTGCAGGTGGCCCGCACCTTCGGCGTGCGCCCTGATCTGGTCACTTATCCGATGCCGCAGATCGCCGGCCAGGCTGCGCTGCCATCGACGCTCGATTTGTTCGTCAATGGCTACAAGGCCAGCAGCACCAACGTGCAGCCGGGTCCGTTCGTGATGACGAATGTGCCGTTCATTAATGGGGCCGGCAACGCGACCATCGTCACCACCGATGCGCTGGGACGGCAAGTGAGCACGACGCTGCCTTTTTACGTCAGCAGCCAGTTGCTGCAAAAGCAGTTGAGCGACTATGGGCTCAGCGTCGGTGCGGTGCGCCAGGACTATGGCATCAGCAATTTTTCGTACGGGCGTATGGTCGCCAGCGGCTATCTGCGCCATGGCGTGACCGATTATCTGACCGCTGAATCGCATGTCGAAGTAGCCGATGGCCTCGGCTTGCTTGGCATCGGCGCCGTCGGCACGCTGGGCCGGTTCGGAATCGTGAATGCCGCGTTGTCGGCCAGTCACAACCGGACCGACGGTGATCGGCCGCTGCCGCTGACATCGGCCTCGCAGCCGTCATCCGGATCGCAACCATCATCCGGATCGCGCCGCGGCCATCAGCTGACGTTCGGCTATCGCTACGATGGCCGCCGCTTCAATGTCGGCTGGCAGCATCTGCAGCGTAGCGCCGGCTATGCCGATATCAGCGCCTATGATGTGCGCGGCTATCAACTGAGCCGGCGCAGTGACCAGGTGACGGCCAGTACCAATGCCGGCGTCGTCGGCAGTCTTGGCGCCGGTTATTTCGATATCCACGCTGCCGACGGCAGCCGCAGCCGATTGCTGAATTTGTCGCTGAGCCGGCCGGCCTGGGGTCATGGCACGCTGTTGCTCAGTGCCAATAAAAGTATCGGCCGCAGTGATTACGGCGTCCAGTTGCAGTGGTTGATGCCGCTGGGGCAATCCGGTACGCTGAGCACGGCATTTGGCAATGCCGGGGGCAATGGCCGCAATAGCAGCACGCAGCAAGTAAGTTACAGCCAGTCGATGCCCAGCGACGGCGGCCTGGGCTGGAGCGCCGGCTATGCGCGCGGCGATGCGCAAGATGCCTACCGCCAGTTGAGTGCGCAATGGCGCAACGACAAGGTCCGGATCGGCGCCGGCCGCTACGGCGTTCGCGGCAAGGAAAGCAACTGGTTTGATGCCAGCGGTTCGGTGGTCATGATGGATGGCGGCGTCTTCGCCACCAATCGCGTCAACGATGCCTTCGTGCTGGTGTCGACCGACGGCATGGCGGGTGTCGGCGTGCGCTACGAAAATCAGCGCATCGGCAGCACTGACCGCAACGGCCATTTGCTGGTGCCCTGGGCCAGCGCCTACTACCCTGCCAAATACGAAATCGATACACTCGATTTGCCGTCCTACATCAAGACCGGACAAGTCGAGCAGCGGCTGGCGGTGGCTGCCGGCAGCGGCGCACTGTTGCGTTTCGGGCTGGACAAGATCCGCGCCGCGAGCATACGCTTGCACGATTCTGATGGCGTGCCGGTCAAGCTTGGCAGTGTGGCATTGCATCAGGAAAGCGGCAACCGCGCTCAGGTCGGCTGGGATGGTCTGGTGTATCTGGAGCAACTGGCTGCGGTCAACCATCTGACGGTGCAGATGGCCGATGGCAAGGAATGCAAAGTCACTTTCACGCTGGACATCAGCGAGCCGCAAATCGCCCAAGTGGGGCCGCTGCCATGC
Organism: Janthinobacterium sp.; assembly: GCA_047623125.1. Taxonomy (GTDB): domain Bacteria; phylum Pseudomonadota; class Gammaproteobacteria; order Burkholderiales; family Burkholderiaceae_D; genus Janthinobacterium. The sequence goes on from JBLHNV010000221.1 coordinate 2,885, forward strand.
CGCTGACCAGGCATTAACAACCGCGCATGAAGTGCGGGGTGCAACGCGGATATCGAAAGAGTCATGTGCATATAAACGTAAAAAACAGCGTGAAAAAAGGTGTGAAAAAAGGTGTGAAAAAAGGTGTAAGTACCGTACCGCGGTTTCTTTTGAGACTATGCCTGTTCGGCCCGCTCCTGCTCGGGCCCGCTCTGGCCCAGGCTTGCACGGCCACGTTCAGTCCCGGCAGCGGCGTCCATCTGGGCAGTTACCCGTCGACCGTGGCCTTGGCGCCGGGCACTTCTGCGCCCGCGTCCGGCCGCGTGCAAGGGATGTTCTCGCTCAATTGTCCCGGCGCCGTGCTGACCGTGGCGAGCGATCAATCCGTCGTGGCGACGTTGTCGGCCACCGGCTCCGGCACCAATCCGCCGCAGCTGAGGAAAGCCGGCGAGGCGCTGTCGATACCGTATGACATGGCAAGCGATGCCACCGGCGGCGCGACGCTGTATACGGCGGGAAGCGTGCTTTACAATCAAAGCGGATCTTCCTTGCTGACCCTGTTTTCTGACGGCACGATCAATGTCCCGATCTATTTTCGTGCATCGCTGCTGCAAAACCTGTCGGCCGGCGATTATCAGGATACGGTCAGCCTGACTTGGCAGCCGAGCAACATTTGCCAGGGTACGCTCGGCTTGCTGGGCATCTGCGTCGGAACGGTGGACAGCACCGCCAAGAGCACGCTGATCACCGTCACCGTCCACGTCGAAAAAGCATGCACGATCAATGCGCCTGACATCGACTTCGGTTCGGCGATCCTGCCCTCGCAATTTGACAGCGTTACCGCGCAGGCGCAAATACGGTGCACCAAGGGACTCGCCTACACGGTCGGCTTCACGGCCGGCGCGCATGCGTCGGGCGGGAAAAGGCGCATGCAGCACGGCAGTGGCGATTTCCTCAGCTACGATATTTTCAAGCCGAACACGACGCTGTGGAGCAGCACCGACCGTGTGCCGGGCGCCAGTGTCGGCGACGGCGTGAGCGAACAAAATCTGCCTTTCACGGCGACCATCTATCCGGACCAGGCCGCCCCGGCGATCGGTGTCTATACCGACAATCTGGTCATCGACGTCGGTTTCTAGCGGCGCTGGCGCTGGTGTTGGCCTTGTCCATGGCAGGCCCGCCGCCAGCGGCGGGAATCTGTTACTCTGAAAGTGTTCTTAGCTACCAAAAAAGTGCCAGAAAACATGCCCTACAAGACCGAGATGACCGACATCGCCCGCATCCTGAAGCAGAGCCGCACCATTGCCGTGGTCGGCTTGTCCTGCAAGCCGCATCGCACCAGTTACCAAGTCGCGCAATACCTGCAGGCGCATGGTTACCGGGTCATTCCGGTCAATCCATCGTATGCCGGGACCGATATCCTCGGCGAGCATTGCCATGCAACGCTGCAAGATGCCGCGCTGGCGCTGGGCGCTACCCGCATCGATATCGTCGATTGCTTCCGCAAGGCGCAAGACATCGCGCCGGTCGCGCAAGCGGCGATCGACATCAAGGCCGGCTGTTTGTGGATGCAACTGGGAATTTCTGATCCGGTGTCAGGTGACCTCGCTAGTGCGGCCGGGCTTGACGTCGTGATGAATCGCTGCACCAAGATCGAACTGTCGCATTTGCCACATTAATGCCACATTAATGCCACATTGATCCCGCAGCAGGGAAAGACGATGAAAATACGCGAACTGTTCCGGGCCAACAAGAACCAGAAGCTCGACAGCGACTACGCATCGAGCGTGACGCTGGGCGTTGCCGCCAGGGGCGCCGACAAAAGCCTGAGCAAGGCCGATGCCAAGGTGCTGGATCGGGAGCAGACCCAGTTGCTGACCGAGCGCCTGGCCGTATGCCAGACCATGCTGTATGCGCGCCAGCAAAAAAAAGTGTTGCTGGTATTGCAGGGCATGGATAGCGCCGGCAAGGATGGCACGATCAGCGCGCTGTTCAACACCATCAATCCGATGGGACTGCGCGCGGTGCGCTTCAAGGCGCCCACCGACATCGAACTGGCGCACGATTATCTGTGGCGCGTGCATCAGCAAGTGCCGGTCAACGGCGAAATCGCGATCTTCAATCGCAGCCATTACGAAGATGTCGTCGTAACGCTGGCCCAGCAATTGATAGACCAGAACGAATGCACGCGGCGCTACGCGCAGATCCGCGACTTTGAACGGCTGCTGGCCGAGACTGGCACCGTCATCGTCAAGGTTTTCCTGCATATTTCGAAGGAAGAGCAACGCCAGCGGCTGCAGGAGCGCCTCGATAATCCCGACAAGCAGTGAAGTTCGATGCCAGCGACATCACGCAGCGCACATTGTGGGACGAGTACCAGCACGCCTATGAACAGGCGATCCGTGCAACCGACGCCGATCATGCGCCGTGGTACGTGGTGCCAGCCAATTCAAA
>JBLHNV010000222.1:0-5298 GCA_047623125.1 Janthinobacterium sp.
TGGCCTGGCCAATCCGTTCCAGGCGCATGATGATATCCGCGCCGCCGAAGCGTTGATGCCGCACGGTCCGGTGACGCTGTTCAAAGCCTGGATCGAGATGACGCACCGCTATCTGGCGATGGGCATCGGCGTCTTGATCGTGGCATTGATGGCGCAAGCGTGGCGCCAGTGGTGGAAAAACCAGCGCACCGAATTTGCACCATGGTTACCGACCGCGCTGTTTTTTTTCGTCTGCCTGCAAGGTGCATTCGGGGCCTGGACCGTGACGATGAAGCTGCAGCCGGTGATCGTCACGATCCACCTGTTGCTGGGCATGGGTTTGCTGGCAATGTTGACGTGGCTGGGTGGTCACCAGGATCAGGCGGTGCAGCCGTTGACCAGGGCCAGCAGTACTGCGCCGGCGATGCGGCAGATGCGCGTGCTGGCGGCGCTGGCGGGCTTGCTGCTGGCGGTCCAGATCGCTCTGGGCGGCTGGGTCAGCACCAACTATGCGACCCTGGCTTGTCTCGATTTTCCACTGTGCCATGGCAAGCTGTTGCCGGAGATGGATTTCGAACACGGCTTCACGCTGTGGCGCGCGCTGGGCAAGACGGCGGCGGGTCACTATTTGCCGTTTCCGGCACTGACTGCGATCCATGTCGTGCACCGTACCTTTGCGCTGCTGGTGTTTGCCGGCATCGGCTATGTGGCGTGGCGCGCGTATCGGCACAGCAGCTTGCGCAGGGTGGCATGCCTGATCGGCATCGTGCTGGCGCTGCAAGCATTCAGCGGCCTTGCCACCATCTACTTCAACTGGCCTTTGGCGATCGCGGTCATGCATAATGGCGGTGCCGCATTGCTGGTATTGCTATTGACCATGCTAAACTACCGCGCCAAGTTCCAATACGATATCGCCCTGCGCGGCGCTGCAGTTCAAGGCGTGCGCGCACCGCAGGCACCGCGGCCATCTTCGCCAGCAAGACATCCATCATGACAACTCAGACAGTTACCCAGAAACCGACCCCACGTATTGCCCAATACTGGGCGCTGACCAAACCGCGGGTGACCCAGTTGGCGGTGTTTTGTGCCGTCATCGGCATGTTTCTGGCGACCGATGAATTGCCGCCGTGGCGCACCGTCATCGCGGCCACGGTCGGCATCTGGTTGCTGGCAGGCGCCGCGTTTGCTGTCAATTGCCTGGCCGAACGCGAAATTGATGCCCGCATGGCGCGCACAGCACGGCGTCCGATGGCGATGGGCGATATCACGGTCAGGCAAACGGTGGTGTTTTCAGCCATCATCGGCGGTGCTGGCATGTGGATACTGTATGCGCTGGTCAATCCGCTGACGATGTGGCTGACCTTCGTCACGTTCGTCGGCTATGCGGTCATCTACACGATGATCTTGAAACCGGCGACGCCGCAAAATATCGTTATCGGCGGCTTGTCGGGCGCGATGCCGCCAGCGCTGGGCTGGGCTGCGGTGGCCAACGACGTGCCGATGCAAGCGTGGCTGCTGGTGCTGATCATTTTCGTGTGGACCCCGCCGCATTTCTGGGCGCTGGCGATGTACCGGCGCGACGACTATGCCAAATCCGGATTGCCGATGCTGCCCATCACGCATGGCTTGCCATTCACCCAATTCCACGTCTGGCTGTATTCGATCGCGCTGGCGGCGACGACCTTGCTGCCGTTCGCGGTGCACATGAGCGGCTTGATTTATCTCGCTTCGGCCGTGGTGCTCAATGCAATCTTCCTGCGCCACTCGTGGAAGATCTATCGTCACTATACCGACCAGATCGCGCGCAAGGCCTTCACTTATTCGATCGTCTACCTGGCACTGCTGTTTGCTGCGTTGCTGGTCGATCATTACTTCAGATTTTAAGACCATGAAAAAACTGCTATCTCTGCTCGCTTTGTCCCTTCTTTTGCTGGGCTGCAGCGAAAAGGTGGCGCCGCCATCGTTCAAGAATACCGACCTGACCGGCCTTGGCTATGCACAGCAATTCGCGTTGACCGATCATACCGGCCAGTCGCGCACGCTGGCCGACTTCAAGGGCAAGGTCGTGCTGATGTTCTTCGGCTTTACCCAGTGCCCGGACGTGTGCCCGACGACGATGGTGGAAATGGCCAACGTGATGAAGGAACTCGGTCCTGATGCAGAGCAAGTTCAGGTCCTGTTCGTCACGCTGGACCCTGAGCGCGACACTCAGGCGTTGTTGGCGCAGTACGTGCCGACATTCGACCCGCGCTTTCTCGGCCTGTATGGCGATGCAGAGGCCACGGCCAAAGTGGCCAAGGAATTCAAGGTATTTTACGCCAAGGTAGAAGGCAAGACGCCGGGCAGCTATACCATTGATCATACGGCTGGCAGCTACGTCTTTGACCGCAATGGCAAGATCCGCCTGTTCGTGCGCCACGGCATGGGCCCGGCTCCGATCACGCACGACCTGAAGTTGCTGTTGCGCTGACCAGATTCGCGTTCGCCCATCATCACGGACAGGAGACCAGCAATGGAAAAACGCTTCGAGTCTTACGCCAGACTGGCTGCCATTACTTTATTGCTGACCGGTTGTTTTTACGTATTGCGTCCCTTCCTGCCCGCGATGCTGTTCGCGGTTGCCGTGACGATATCGAGCTGGCCGCTGTTCCTGATCCTGGTGCTGCGGATGCAGGGTCGGCGCACGCTGGCGGCAGCCGTGATGACGGTGGCGCTGGTGCTGATCATCATCTTGCCTCTGACGCTGGTCACTTACAACGTGGCCGACGATGTCGGGCGCGTCTATGCACATATCAAGATTGCCTTCGATGCCGGTGCGATTGCGCCACCATCCTGGCTCATGGATGTGCCTCTGGTCGGCGCCACGCTGGACGGCTACCTGCGCAAGATCATGAGCAGCCGCGAAGAGTTGCTGGAACTGGCCAAGAGTTTGCTGGAACCGGCGCGCAATTATCTGCTGGGCGGCGGTATCTTGCTGGGCAGCGGCGTGGCCCAGACCAGCCTGGCCGTGTTCGTCAGCTTTTTTCTGTACCGCGATGGCGAGCAATTGCTGCGCGCACTGACAGCGGGCACGCGGCGCATCATCGGCGAATCGGCAGGACCGGTGCTGGCGACGGTCAGCCGCACCGTGCGCGGGGTCATGTATGGTTTGCTGGGCACGGCGCTGGCGCAAGCGATGGTGGCGGTGCTGGGATTTTTTATCGCCGGCGTGCCGGCCGTGCCTTTGCTGGGCATAGGCACTTTCCTGCTGTCGCTGATTCCGGTCGGGCCACCGTTGATCTGGGGCGGCGCCGCGATCTGGCTGTTCGATCAGGGCCGCACGGGCTGGGGCATATTCATGCTGTTGTGGGGCTTTTTTCTGATCAGCGGGGTCGACAACGTGGTCAAGCCGTTGCTGATCAGCCGCGGCAGCAGCTTGCCATTTTTGCTGGTGTTGCTGGGCGTGCTGGGTGGCGTGCTGGCGTTCGGTTTCGTCGGCCTGTTCATCGGTCCGACCTTGCTGTCGGTCGGCTACAGCCTGTTGCGCAACTGGACCGGCACGCCACCCGATAAAGTGTGATCTTCTGCTCTTTGGCGCGAGGGGGGCAGCGAGGTCAGTCGCGCTGATCCGGATCGAGTTCGGCCTCAAGCTTGGGGAACACCTTGACCAGCACGATGCGCGGGCCATTCATTTTCTTGATCTCGATATCGAAATAAAGAAAAGCGATGCGCTGACCCTGCTGCGGGATATCGCCCAGCTTGACCATGATCAGGCCGCCGACCGACTCCACCTCGTCGAGTCCGAGTTCTTCATTTTCGATATCGATGCCCAGCATTCGCTCCAGCGAAAAAATCGGCAAGCTGGCTTTTCCGATCAGCGTGCCATCGGGCCGCTTTTGCCAGTCGTTTTCATTCTGGCGGAAGTCATCGCGGATTTCGCCGACCATTGCGCCGAGCAGATTGTCCAGCGTGATGAAGCCCAGCGGGCGTTTGCCTTTTTCGCCGATCAGCGCAAAGTGCGGTGCACCATCGCGAAAACGGCGGAACAATTCAAGCGCCGGCGTGCGCGTCGAAATGATGTCGACCGGGCGCAGGAAGGGTTTCAGTGACGTGATGGTGGCATTTCCCTGCTGTGCCAGAAACAAGTCTTTCAAGTGCACCACGCCCAGCACATGCTCGCCATCCTCGGCGAAATACGGGTAGCGGCTGAAGCGGTTGCGCAGCACCGTCTGCAAATTCTCTGTGACTGATTTGGACGCGTGCAGCGCGATCACTTCGTGTATCGGGCGCATCAGATCGGTCACGGTCAGTTCTTCGAAGTCGAGCGACTGGGCCAGGATCTTGCGTTCGTCGCGGGTGAATTTTCCATCGGGCCCGCTGTTGCGCAGGATCAGTTTCAATTCATCGGTCGAGTAATGCGCATCGTGCAAACCCTTGCCGGCCAGCCCGGCCAGACGCAGCACGCCGTTGGCGCTCTTGTTGAGTAGCCAGATCGCCGGATACATGCCCCAATAGAACCCGTACAGCGGAATCGCGCTCCACAGGCCAATCACTTCCGGATTGCGGATCGCCAGCGATTTCGGTGCCAGTTCGCCGACCACGATGTGCAGATACGAAATCATCAGGAAGGCGAACATGAATGAAACGCCGTGGATCAGTTTCGGAGCGGTTACGCCGACCTGCGCGAACAGCGGTTCCAGCAAGCCGGCAAAGGCAGGTTCGCCTACCCAACCCAGACCGAGCGAGGCAAGCGTGATGCCGAGCTGGCAAGCGGACAGGTAAGAGTCAAGTTCGGCGTGGACCTTGCCGAGAATGCGCCCGCGCAAACCTTGCGACTTGGCGATCGCGCGCACGCGCGTGCGCCGCAATGTGACGATACCGAATTCGGCTGCCACGAAAAATCCGTTCAGCGCGACCAGGAACAGGGCAAAAAAAATGAGCATTGCGTTGTGCATGATGGCGCACTTGATGTGGCAGTTAAAAGAAGTATCTTAAACGACGCGGGTCAGGTGGTACGTAAATTTCTGTCATGCCGGTCGCTGTTGGCACAATAACGAGGACAATCAGCGTCGTCCTTGTCGCCGCCCGATAGTCCGGATGGTCTGGTCATCGCCGAGCCATGTCAACCTTGCAAGGCTGAGTTGGCTTCTAGCAATGCCGCTCGCGCTGCAGGCGGTGAGGCCATTGCTGCCTTCCACGCATTGCATCTTGTTGTGACGCGGTGCCCGATTGAATGTGCTGTGACCGGGTTTCTCCGCTTCCGGCGTCATCGGCGCGCTGTTTTTGCGCGGCGCTGCTGCGTTTTTAGCACACGCTGACGCAGTGACGCGGGTGACCGGG
>JBLHNV010000223.1:0-5293 GCA_047623125.1 Janthinobacterium sp.
AACACGCCCAGCACCTTGCCGGCATCATCGCGGTAGATGCTGGCGTTGTAGAGCACGTCGGTGATCTTGCCGCTGAGATGACGAATTGCCAATGGGTAGTCGGTCACGAAACCCTGGGCAAAAACTTGCAAATAACCAGCGCGCGCTTGCTCGGGGTCGGTAAAGTAGTTGGCGAAGTCACTTCCCACCAGATCGGATCGCGACAGCCCGGTGACCTTTTCGGTGGCGGTATTGACGTCGGTGATCTTGCCCTCGGCGCTGATCGTCACCAGCGGATCAAGACTCGCCTCAATCAGGCTGCGTGAATACTGGGATGCCAGCTGGAGCGCATCTTCAGCCTTCTTGCGCTCGGTCACATCGCGCGCCGCAGCAAACACGCCTTGCAGTTTGCGATCACGGTCATAAAATGTCGCCGCGTTGTAAGAGACCTCCGTTTCCTTGCCATTTTTGGCGCGCACGGTCAGTTCGTAGTCGCTGACCTTGTTTTCGGTGAGCACCCGTTTGATCGCGGCGTCGGCACGTTCCGGGTCGGTAAAAAAATTGTTGCAAGGAGCACCGATCAATTCGTCACGCGTGCGCCCGGTCAGCAAGATCATCTCGTGATTGACGTCCGAAATGGTCCCTTGCGGGTCCGTCGTCATCAGCGCATCGATGTTCGATTCGATCAGCGAGCGGGTATAGAATTGCTGGTCGCGCAATTGTTGATCGAGCAATTCCTGAGCCGCTTCAACTTCCTTGCGCGCAGTATTGTCAGTACCGATCAAGAGGTAACCGATGATCTGGTCCTGCGGGTCGCGCAGCGCCGTGACCGACACGATGGCGGGGAACCGGCTGCCATCCTTGCGGATATAGCTCAGCTCGTAAATATCCTCGATGCCGCGCGAGGCCTTGAATACCAGCGCCTCGAAACCCGGCGTGATCGACGTACCCAGTTCGATGCTGAGCGCCGCTGCGCGCTGCACCACTTCCTGCGGATCGGAAATGTCGGCTGGCGTGATCTTGTTCATCACTTCGGCCGCCGTATAGCCCAGCATGCGCTCGGCGCCGACGTTGAAAATCTGGATCACGCCCTTGGCGTCGGTAGCGATACTGGAAAAATTGGCACTGTTAAAAATGGCATCTTGTAAAGCACCAGTCTTGAGCAATGTTTGCTGGCGCCGGAATTCAGTAACCCCTTTGGAGTTACCCTGCTTTTTCCCAACGGCTACGCAATCGACCGGATCAATATTGGACATACAGGTTCTTTCTCTCGAACAAACGCTGACCAACACCGGGCCAGAAAGGCACGCAGCAGCGCGAAGACGCCGATTGCGACTACGGCAGCAGCCAACGATAATGCATTGCTGCCAAAAATAATATCAGAGACTATACTTTATGTATCCCGTTTTTCAGTACATATAAGGCAATATTTTAGCCGCACTTATTTTAGCTGCACTTATTCCAGCCGCACTTATTTCAGCCATGCGGGCCGAGCGCCGCTGTTGCCCGTTGTTTGCACTCGCCTGCCGTCGGCCGCACACCCGCCCCCCCTAAGACAGTCGCACCAATGGGTTGGCGATGATATTGTCAATCTGGCGGATCGCTTCGTCACAGGCAGCGACGATCGCATCCTCTTGCCCGTCGCGCACGAATTGCATCGTCGCGCCCTCGAAAACTTCGACCCCGTCGGGGCCGACCCGTTCAATGTCACAACTGGCAGACCATTGCCCATCGCCAACATCGACTGCCTGCGGAATGATTTCCCAGCCCTTGTAATGAATTTTTGATCTTTCGCCCATCACAGTCTCCTTGTCAAAAAAAGAAAAATCGTAGCACGAAGCAAGGCAATGGAGCATGCATATTGCCCAGCAAATCCGGCAAATGCGCCCGCTACGAGTGTAAGTAGATGTATAAGTCTTTGTGATTATTGCCGCATCCGATACAGTCCCTACATGCAACGGCAACCAGAGGATCAACCTGATCCTGGCCGCAGCGAAAGGAATGCGATGTCGAAGCAAAAAATCCTGAGCGCGCTATTGCTGAGCGCAGCAGCGATGTCATCGACGGCGCTGGCCGGCGAGCGCGACTTCAATACGCTAGCTGGCGCGGTCATTGGCGCTTCCATCGGCATGGGCAGCGGCGGGAGCAACGGTGCAATCATCGGCGGCGTGCTTGGTGCCGTATTGGGCAACAGCTTGAGTGGCAACCATCGCTTCGACAACCGCGCCAACTATGCCGAAACACGCAGCTACCCACCGGCGCCCGCCTACTACGAACAGCGCACTGTGTACCAGCAACCGCGACCATCGTATTCTTCCACGCGACGCAATGACTACACTGCACCTGTCGCATACGCCGAGCCAGCGCCAGTCGACTACCAGACGTATCGTGAACGGCGCACCCGCGCGTGGCGCAATGAGGACAGGCGCGAGCACGAGCACGAGCACGAGCGCGGCCATGGCCGCAGTGATGGCCGCCGCTGATGAGCGCGCTACCCAACGGCGCCGAGCTCAGCATCACTGAACCGGCCATCACCGAGGATGCGCTGATCGCGGCAGCCTACAACACGGAGCGCGTGGCAAGCCGCCGCCTTGCACGCAGCGCTGGCTTGAGTCCACATGCAGCGCTAAAGGCAACCCTCGAAAAGATCGCCGCTGCCCAGGGCTGGCCGGATTTGCCCGGGTTGCTGCTCGCGCGTGCGCAGGCGCAACGCGCCACCGAAGCGCGACTCGCAGCGAAGGTGCAGCAACAAGCTGCCAACCTGGCGCTGAAAAAATCCCGCAACGCACCTGCGCCGCAAGCATGGCTGGCCTGGTTCGACGGTTCGGCGCATCCGAATCCTGGAAAAATCGGCATCGGCGGCTTGATCATCGGCCCGGCCGGACAACGCATAGCCATCAGCGAGAGCGCGGGATATGGCAACAGCAGCGAAGCCGAATACCTGGCCTTGATCGCCGTGCTGGAAGCGCTCGTCTTGCTGCAACCGGCGCAACTGGTGATTTACGGCGATAGCTTGGTCATCATCGATGATGTCAACCGACCTATGGCAGAAGGCGCTGGCGCCAAAGGCTTGCACGGCTTGCGCACCCGCACGGCTGCATTGATGGCCCAATTGATACACGTCCAATTGCGCTGGATACCGCGCCAAAAGAACGCCGCCGCCGACCGTCTGTCGCAACAAGCGGTGGCAAAGCATGATGCAGGGCTGCCGGCCTGAGCATTACGCCAAACGAGTGCTCTGAAGTACTCGCTGAAAACGCGGCTGAGCGCCTCGATGCCGGGCCGCAATCCCCTGTTTACCACGGTGCATCGGCAACAACGCCAACAACGCCAACAACCATTATTGCGACCGGGCGGTGACAACTCGAACAATAATTATTCTGACTGATGCGGCGTTATATCAAGTAGTATGTTAACTGGGAGAAATATCCATTCTCCCGGCATGGCCAGGTCCGACTGCGCCGCCTACTTTGCGTCATCAAACGCCACTATCATCATGAAGCCATGTCTACGCATGCTGGAACGCCGTTTGCGCGCACCGATGACCGTCGTCTGTATCGTTCTGGGGCTCACTACTGGCAGCGCCGGCGCCGACCAACTCGCCGTGCCGATCATCTCGTTCAGCGGCTTTGGCACAGCCGGGATGGCGCATTCCACCGAACGGCAAGCCGATTACACCAACAGCCCCCTCACCAAGCCCAATGGCGCCGGTTACAGTCACAACTGGAGTCCTGACGTCGATAGCCGACTGGGATTGCAACTCACCGCCAATGTCACAGCCCAGTTGTCCGCCGTCTTGCAAGTCATTTCCCAGCATCGTTACGATAATACCTATACGCCGCTGGTCGAATGGGCCAATCTCAAATATGCGTTTACGCCGGATTTCAGCGTGCGCGTGGGCCGCATCGCAATGCCGACCTTCCTGGTCGGCGACTACCGTAACGTGGGCTATGCACTGCCGTGGGTGCGCCCGCCGGTCGAACTGTATGGCCAGATGGTTCCGATCACGAACAGCGATGGTATCGATGCCAGTTACCGGATGCGCTTTGGCCAGGTCACGAACACACTGCAACTGAGTTACGGCAAGGACGTGATTCACAGCCCGGACAGTGCCCAATCGAGTACAGTCGATGACCTGTTCGGCATTTTCAACACCGTATCCTATGGCCCCGCCACGTTGCGCGTGTCATACCAGAAAGCCAAAGTCACGCTGGGCAGTATCAATCCATTCTTCAATCTATTCCGGCAATTCGGCCCTGCCGGTGTCATCATCGCCGACAAGCATGTGGCTGTCGACAAGCCCATTTCTTTCCTGACCGCCGGCGCCAGCTACGAACCGGGCAACTGGTTCCTGATGGGCGAATGGGGCAGAAGCCAGACCTCGATGTTTATTGGCACCCAGAGCGCCTGGTATGTCAGCGGCGGCTACCGCTTCGGGACATTGACGCCTTATGCCACTTACTCTTCTTCCAAAAAAATCAACAACAGTACCGATGCCGGCCTGGATCTGGCACTGCTGCCGCCATTTTTTCAGGGCAATGCTACCCGCCTCAACGCAGGACTGAGCACATTGCTAAACCCGATGACAGGGACGACGCTATCGGTCGGCACACGCTGGGATTTCAAGAGCAATATGGCGCTCAAGCTGCAACTGGATCGGATCAATCTGGATCCCAACTCTTCCGGTGCTCTGATCAACCTCCAGCCTGGCTTTCGTCCCGGCGGCAAGTTTCACGTGATCAGTGCTACCGTTGATTTCGTATTTTGATGGCGCCGATCATGCACATTTTCAAGCGCTGCGGGGCACTGATGATCGGCCTGGCATTTTACCTGAGATGCGGCGCGGCCGAGGCCGTGAAGGTGGTGACAGTGGTGTCCGCCAAAAGCCCGGTCACCGCACTGAGCAAAGTGCAGATCGTCGATATTTTCATGGGCAATACCGGTTCGTTACCCTATGGCGTGCAACTGGTGCCCATCGACCAGCCGGAAGGCTCGGCGGTGCGCGACAAGTTCTACGCCAAGCTGGCCAGCAAGTCAGCAGCACAAATGAAAGCCCATTGGTCGAAAATCATCTTCACCGGCAGGGGCCAGCCACCGCAAGAAGCGCAGAGCGGCGCGCAAGTGAGAGAACTGGTCGCCAACAACCCCGACGCGATCGGCTACATTGAGGAAAAGATGATCGATGACAGCCCCCTGTTTCAGGATAGTTGTCGCGTCATCTGAATTATTTTAATCATCCAGGGGGCGGAGCAAAGACATGCAGTGAAACGCTATTCGGCAGAACGTAAAGAGTCCATCCTGCGGCGAATGATGC
>JBLHNV010000224.1:0-5280 GCA_047623125.1 Janthinobacterium sp.
CATGACGCTGCGCGACATCGAGGCCGTGCTGGACGAAGCCGAGGCCCAGGTGATCGGACTGGTGCGCAACGAGATTCACCTGACTGCGCCGCAGGCGGGGCGCCGCATCGTCGCCGGCGACATCTTGATCATCGAGGCTGGCGCGGACGCGCTCGGCAAGGTCTTGTCCAGCCTGGGCCTGAGGCTGGAAGAATCCGTCAAGCACGAAGAGGAACAAGAAGCGGAAGAGGCGCAGGCAGAGGCGCAGGAGAAGGCCGAGTCGAAGGCAGAGGCGCAGGAGAAGGCCGAGTCGAAGGCAGAGTCGGGCAGCGCGGAACCGGGCACCAGCAAAGATGACCGTAACGGCGCTGACCAGAACGCCGGTGCGATCCGCACCGTGGCAAAATCCGAAGACAAGGACAAGGACAAGGACGAAGACGAAGACGAAGACGAAGACGAAGACGAAGACGAAGACGAAGACGAAGACGAAGACGAAGACGAAGAAAAGGACAAGCCTGCGCCATTGGAAGAAATCATGCTGATGGAATTGGCCGTGCTGCCCTCGTCATCGATTGCCGGCCTGTCCGCGACCGACATGCGCCTGCGCGTGCGTTATGGCTTGAATCTGCTGGCCGTCTCGCGCGGCGGCGCGCGCGAGACGGCGCGCTTGCGCACGCTGCCGATACAGCCGGGCGACCTGCTGCTGATGCAGGGACCGCAGGACGCACTGACCGAGTTCGCGGCCGACTTCGGCTGCGTCCCGCTGGCCCAGCGCGAGTTGCGCATCCCTGACAAGCGCAGAGCAATCACGGCCAGTGGCATCATGGCGCTGGCCGTCGGCGCTGCCGCCTTCGGCTTACTGCCAGCGGCAGTCTCGTTTGCCATCGGCGTGCTCGCTTCGATGGCATTGCGCACGATTGCGCTGCGCGAAGTATACAGCGCGATCGACTGGCCGGTCGTGGTATTGCTCGGCGCTCTCATTCCGGTCGCCGGCGCGATGGAATCGACCGGCAGCGCCGACCTGATCGCGCGCTTTTTGCTCAATCAAATCGCCCAAGGCAATGCCATCGTGGCGCTGGCGCTGATCCTGGTGGTCACCATGTTCATGTCCGACCTGATGAACAATGCGGCCACCGCAGCGGTCATGTGTCCGATCGCGATCAGCACATCCGGCGCACTGGACGCGAACCCGGACTCGTTCCTGATGGCCGTGGCAATTGGCGCATCATGTTCGTTTCTGACGCCGATCGGCCACCAGAACAATACGCTGATACTCGGACCCGGCGGTTTCCGCTTTGGCGACTACTGGCCGCTGGGATTGCCGCTCGAAGTGCTGGTGACTGCGATCAGCATACCGCTGCTGCTGATCGTCTGGCCTCTATAAGACGCTGCGCGAGCAGCGCTGGTGTGGCCGAGCGTGCTCATTGCCACCAATTCGGCAATCAATTCGGCAATCAATTCGGCAAAGCATTGGGCAACGGGCGCATCTCGATGGCGATGCCCGACAGCACCGCATTACCCGACAACGGATCGCGCAAATGCTCGTCCAACAATGCATTCAAGTTCACGCCGGGGCGCGAACTGGCCAGCGCCATTTGCGTGCCGGGCAAATCGTGACCCCAGCCGTGCGGCAGGCTGACCACCCCTGGCATCATTTGATCACTCAATTCGACCTGAACTTCGATCTGCCGATGACCATTGCTGATCTGCGCGGCGGCGCCATCAATCAGTTGCAGGCGCTGCGCATCGATCGGATGGACCAGCGCCGTGCAGCGGTAAGCGCCCTTGGCCAGCGCCGGCAGGTTATGCATCCAGCTGTTATTCGAACGTAACTGGCGCCGACCGACGATCACCATGTCCGGCGCCCGGGTGTCGAGTTCGCTAACGTCGAGATCGCTGCCTGCGCGCGCCAGGTCGGCCAGCAGCATGGCCGGCGCCAGTTCGATCCGGCCCGACGGTGTACGCAGCACTTCGGGCATGCGCGGCTCAATGGCCCCCAGGTCGATCCCCGACGGCGCTGCCTGAATCTTTGCCAGCGTCAGGCCGGATGGCTTTTTGCCAAATTCATCCCCATACGGCCCGCTGCGCAGCGCCAGATCCAGCCAGCGCTCGGGACCTTTCAAGTGCGCCAGCGCGGCCAACACTGCATCTGCATCAAAGCCGGCATCCGGCCCGATATTGCGCCCTGCCATGCGCCGCACTTCCTGCGCCAGTGCCGCATCGTCGATGGCCTCGATGTCGGCCGAGCTGCCCAGTCCTTGCGCGATCGCCGCGATGCGCAGCAAGCTTTGCCATTCTTGCGGTGCAGTTGCACCATCGGCATCTGCTGCAACTGTTTCTTGTGCCAGCACCGGTGCGCTGTAGCGCGCATGGTTGCGGTACGAAAACTGCGTGAAGGTTGCGTCGTAATGGGCTTCTTCCAGCGGCGACAGCCCCGGCAAGATCACATCGGCGTGGCGCGACGTTTCATTGATGTACAAGTCCATGCTGACCATGAAGTCGAGCTGGTCCAGCGCTGCGGCCAAGCGGCTACCGTTGGGACACGACAACACCGGATTACCGGCAATCGCGATCAAGGCCCGGATCCGGCCCGGCCCGGGGGTGTCGATTTCTTCGGCCAGGCAGGTGATCGGAAATTCGCCGGCCACCTCAAGCGCGCCCGACACACGGCTGCGATGGCGCCCGCTGATCACGCCGCGCCCGCTGCCTGAGGTGCCGCGCGTGTTGGCCGCGAACGCTGCCGCTTGCGGGAACATCGCGCCACCCGGCGCGTCAAGGTGGCCGGTCAACACATTGACGACGTCGATCAGCCACGAACACAAAGTGCCATATTGCTGCGTGCACGTGCCGATGCGGCCATACACGGCGGCCCGCTCGGTGCTCGCTAGCGTGCGCGCCAGCTGGCGCACGGTGTCCGCTGCCATGCCGCAGCGCGCCGCGCTGCGCTCCGGTGCGAACGGCGCGACCGCAGCGCGCAAGGCGTCAACTGCGCCATCTGCCACGTGCGCGGCCAGACGACCCAGGCGCAGCAAGGATTCGTCGAACAGCGTGTGTACCAGGCCCAGCAGCAAAAAGACATCGGCGCCGGGACGAATGAAGTGATGGGCATCGGCCACGTCGGCCGTTTCGGTGCGGCGCGGGTCGATGACGACGATCTGGCCGCCGCGCGCACGAAGATTTTTGGCCTTCGCTCTGAAATCAGGCACCGTCCACAAGCTGCCATTCGATACCATCGGATTGGCGCCCAGCACCAGCAGGAATTGGCAGCGCTCGATGTCGGGCACCGGCACCGACAGCCAACTGCCGAACATCAGGCCGCTTGACAGCATTTTCGGCACCTGATCGACGCTCGATGCCGAAAACATGTTGCGCGTGCCCAGCGCCCTGGCCAGGCGCGGAAAATACAGTGTCAAGCCCAGCTTGTGCGACACCGGATTGCCCAGCACCGTGGCGACCGCATCGGCGCCACCTTGCGCGATGATGGGTGGCAGGCGGCGCGCGATTTCGGCGTAAGCCTCGTCCCAGGTCGCGGCGTGGAACTTGCCGTCGCGCTTGATCAACGGCGTGCGTACGCGGTCCGGGTCGTCATGTAAATCCTTCAAACCGATCGCCTTCGGGCACAGGAAACCGGCGCTGAACACGTCCGCCTGATCACCTTGGATGCGCGTCACGCGCTGAATTTTCACATTACCTTCGATCGTGCCTTCAACTTCGATCTCCAGACCGCAGCAAGCTTCGCAAAAAGGGCAGATCCGGTGTGAGATAGTGCGCGCTGCGGTCATGGGCATCTTTCAAAGAACGACGGTGGAAATAGCACGTACGTGCGTTTGCGTAAGGCAATTGTCGTGATTTTCCGGCATCATGTCAACGTCGGTCTTGGCACAGACGATGGCGAGCGGCCATTTGATCAAGCCGGGCCAGTCTGACCGGGCAATCGCAGCAAGGCCGGGCTCGTTGCCTGAAAGAAGCAAGCGCTGCGCTGGCACACTGGCGATACAATCGCACGGGCAACGTTCCAGCAATTATAATGAGCGCTCATTACTCCATTACAACCGTCGGTCGAGCGAGCAGCGCGATGCGTGGCAACGCCGGATCAAGGGCGCAGACAGCACCGGCGCCAAAGTAGGCGATGTGCTGTTAGGCGTGTTGCTGGTCGTGGTCATGCCGGACAGTCAATAGAAGACATCCGGCTGTCGCAGTACAGAGCGCAGTTTCAGTTTTTCGCAAAAAATCCCGCGCGCATTGCCGGCATCGATAGCGCCCTAGCATGGCAAACGCAATAGCATTCACAACCCGGAGGTAACGCAATTGACATCGACCATGAAACGCAATGCAATCTTTCTGTCAGGCGCCCTGGCGCTCGCCATTCCCGCCGTCGTGCAAGCCCAGTATGTTGGTCCGTCTTCGCAAAAATCAGCGCTGACGGTAGCCGACATTCTAAAAAAACCGGTCGATGATCAGGCGGTCATACTGCGTGGCTATCTGGTGAAGAAAGTAGGCAATGAAAAGTATATGTTTTCAGATGGCACCGGCAAAATACGGGTCGAAATCGAAGCCGAGGACTTTCCGATACAAAAAATCGATGACAAAACGCTCGTCGTGATCCGCGGCGAAGTCGAAAGTGAATTCCTCAATAGCCCCGAAATCGACGTCCAGGCGATCAGCATCGCGCAGTGATCCAGATACCGGACTGATTTGCCCGAAGCAGCCTTGACAGCGCGCTGCCGAACTGCAACCATACCGCGGCATGATCCGCGCCGATTCCCGGCGCCAGACTGTGCCGAGCGCGACCCGATACCCAACGCCGCCCAATGCGGCGTTATTTTTTGTGTTTTTTGATGGCCGCATCCAGGCGGCGGCAACTGCTACAGGACTTCCGATGAGCTTGACCTCGACACCCGCAATCCCTTCTTCATTACCAGCGGCAACAACGCCGGTCATCCTGACGGGCGACCGTCCGACCGGTCCGCTGCACCTCGGCCATTTCGTGGGCAGCTTGCGCAACCGCGTCGCTTACCAGCATCACTACCGGCAATTCGTCATGCTGGCCGACGCGCAGGCGCTGACCGACAACATGGAAGATACCGGCAAAGTGCACCGGAATGTGATCGAAGTGGCGCTCGACTATCTGGCCGTGGGCATCGACCCGGCGCAGTCGACGATCTTCATCCAGTCGCAGATACCGGAACTGGCCGAACTGACGTTCTATTACCTGAACCTGGTCACTGTGGCACGCCTGGAGCGCAATCCGACGGTCAAGGAAGAAATCCGGTTGCGCAATTTCGAGCGCGATATCCCGGC
>JBLHNV010000225.1:0-5276 GCA_047623125.1 Janthinobacterium sp.
GGCGCTCGATGTAGCGATTGATGTGCTTTGCCGCTTTTTCAGTCAATGTGATTGCCATATGCATCTCCTCTTCCATCCTCGCTTGAAGATGGAATTGTTTAATCGCCGTTGCAAGCCGTGCTTATGCAGCGACCGAATGCCTGGACTGGTAATCGAGCACGGCAGCCTTGATCGCATCTTCGGCCAGAATCGAGCAGTGAATCTTTACCGGAGGCAATGCCAGCTCTTCGGCGATCTGCGTATTCTTGATCGACAGCGCCTGCTCCAGCGTTTTGCCCTTGACCCATTCGGTCACCAGGGAACTCGACGCTATTGCAGAACCGCAACCATAGGTCTTGAATTTTGCATCTTCGATCAAGCCATCAGCGCCGACCTTGATCTGTAACTTCATCACGTCGCCGCAGGCCGGCGCGCCGACCATGCCGGTACCGATCGTCTCATCACCTTTGTCAAAGGCGCCGACGTTGCGCGGGTTTTCGTAGTGATCCAACACTTTGTCTGAGTAAGCCATTTTGATGCTCCTGAATTAAAATCGGGCACCGTCAACGACGGCGCCATGAAAGTACTGTACTGGCACTAACTTAGTGCGCGGCCCACTCGATCGAATTGATGTCGATCCCTTCCTTGAACATGTCCCACAGCGGCGACAAGTCACGCAATTTCGCTACCTTCGCTTTCAGCAGGTCGACTGCAAAGTCGATGTCTGCTTCGGTCGAAAAGCGTCCGATCGTGAAACGGATCGAACTGTGCGCCAATTCGTCGCTGCGGCCCAGGGCGCGCAATACATACGATGGCTCCAGGCTGGCCGACGTGCAGGCCGAACCGGACGACACGGCCAGATCCTTGATCGCCATGATCAGCGACTCGCCTTCGACATAGTTGAAGCTGACGTTCAGGTTGTGCGGCACGCGGTGCTCCATGTCACCGTTGACATACACTTCTTCCATCTGCTGCAAACCTGCGGCAAGGCGGTCGCGCAAAGCCCTGATGCGACCCACTTCCTGGTCCATCTCTTCCTTGGCGATGCGGAAAGCTTCGCCCATGCCCACGATCTGGTGCGTTGGCAGCGTGCCCGAACGCAGTCCGCGCTCATGGCCGCCACCGTGCATTTGCGCTTCGATGCGGATGCGCGGCTTGCGCCGTACATACAACGCGCCGATGCCTTTCGGACCATACGTCTTGTGCGCGGTGAACGTCATCAGGTCGACCTTGCTTTTTTGCAGATCGATCACCATTTTTCCGGTTGCCTGGGCTGCGTCGCAATGGAAAATGACACCCTTCGAACGGCACAGTTCGCCGATCTCGTCGATCGGCTGGATCACGCCAATTTCATTGTTGACCAGCATGACCGAGACCAGAATCGTGTCCGGACGCATTGCCGCGGCCAGTTGCTCGATCGTAATCAGACCATTGTCTTGCGGCTCCAGATACGTCGCTTCGAAGCCGATCCGCTCCAGCTCGCGAAACGAGTCGAGCACGCATTTATGCTCGGTTTTCACGGTAATGATGTGCTTGCCGCGGGTTTTATAGAACTGCGCAGCGCCCTTCACGGCCAAATTATTGCTTTCGGTCGCACCGGAAGTCCAGATGATTTCGCGTGGGTCAGCGTTGACCAGCGCAGCAACATGGCCGCGTGCCTCTTCAACTGCTTTTTCAGCGGTCCAGCCGTACATGTGACTGCGCGATGCAGGATTGCCGAACTGCTCGCGCAGATAAGGAATCATCATGTCGGCGACGCGCGGATCGATCGGTGTCGTGGACGAATAGTCCATGTAGATCGGGAAATGGGGCACCTTTTCAAACAATGCCTGTGCTTTTTTTTCTGGGGCGTTCATCAATTAACTCCAATGCAAACAACGGTTTCTTTAGCCAACGGCATGGTGGGTGCGGTGCATCACTACCACGTTTTGTTCAGTGCGCTTCTGTTGATCGACCAGATCTTGCAACGACACCGAGTCCAGATAGTCGACCATTTTTTCATTCAGCGTTGCCCACAGTTCGTGGGTCATGCAACGCGTGCCTGCCGCTGCGTCAGCGCCGTGGCAATTCTCCTTGCCGCCACACTGTGTGGCGTCGAGTGGCTCGTCGACGGCGATGACGATGTCGGCCACCGTGACCTTGTCGGCGCGCCTGGCCAGACTGTAACCACCGCCCGGTCCACGTACCGACTCAACGATCTGATGCCGCCGCAACTTGCCAAACAATTGTTCCAGATACGACAGTGAAATCGCCTGCCGCGTACTGATGCCGGACAACGTCACCGGCCCTTTGCCCTCGCGCATGGCAAGGTCAATCATTGCAGTCACGGCAAAGCGTCCTTTGGTGGTCAATCGCATACAACCTCGATTCGGCTCGGTGAAAAATTCCAGCATCTCTGGCGCTCACCATTCAATACACTGATTAGTTGAATGATCTAGTCAAGTATAACAAATCCGGGAAGTTTTGTCAGGCACCCCCCCGGTTTTGGCCAGCGGGTTTCAGGTAGTTGCGCGCAGTAAATGCAATGGCCCAAACACGTCTCGCATCGCCCTGTTGGCGATGAAGGACAGGTTGTAGGGATGTTCCGACAGCACTTGCGGAAAATGCGCAGCAACCGGCAGCCGCTGCAATTGTTCGGCAATTTTGCCCCACAACACCAGCGTCGGCGCGCAGGTGCCGTTGGCCTCGGCATGCCCGGCCAGCGCGGCCAGTACCGTTTGCAGCATAGGCGACCATGCCTTCGCATCCTGCAGCGGTGCAACATCGGGGCGAAATACCAGCGCCGCATTCAACAGCAAGAAGCCATGACGCGTCAAATTGCACTGCAAGTGCGCCAGTGTCTGAATCATTCCAAGGTCACGCGCGGCAGCGGCGACCGGCGCCAGCGCCGCACCTTTGGTATCGGTGGCCGACAATTGTCCGTCGACCACCAGCAGCATCTTGATGAAGTTGCGCAGCGAGGTCGCCCGGTTCACCGGTTTCGACAATCCGCACTCGGACCAGAGCTGGCCGACCGCACCATCCATGAAGCAAAAGCCGGTGGCGCTCGCGGCGCGCGGATACGGTCCTTCGCCGATCAATACATAAGACACCGCGTCCAGCGGCAATGCAAACGCGGCAAACAGGCGCTGTCCGGTCGGCAAATACGGCGTTTGCACCAGCGCGGGCAAATATCCAGGGGCTGCGTCAGACACCGCTTCCAGCGCTGTTTGCAGCACAGGACGCCAGGATGGATCGGCCGCATCCAGCATGTCGAGAATGGCAGATGGAATGGCGGACATCAAAAATGGGCAGACATAAAAAGGGCCATGCCGGATGCGAACATCAGGCCTCAGCCAATATGAAGGAGGAAGTGCCGTAGAAGGGCACCAAGCATCGAGCGCGACATGGGGCACAAGGCAATTGGCCATGACACAACACAAGAGAGGATTGTAGCGCAATGTGCCGCCATTTTTTATTCCGACCCTTACCCGCTCGCCGGTGCCCTGGGCCAGTTCAAGCGATCACGTCATTTGATCTGGTATAAACAGAAACGGCTGGTTCATGACAAGATCACCGAGAACTATTTTGCGCCGATCATGTCCATCCAATTCGCCGGCTTGGAGAACTCGTCCGGACGATCAGCAGCGCTGGCATGTGTTTTTCAAGCCATCTGCCGATAACGTTATTGATGGATACATTGGTTCCTATCCGTGCTGGGCAGAACTTGCTCAAGGCTGGCTTGACAAAAGGAGATTGGCATGACGACCGACGAATTTGATTATGACACTTTGGTGTTGCGCAACAGCGGCTACATCGCCGCCGAAACACAGAGCAAGATCAGGAAGACCAGATTGCTGATCGCTGGCTGTGGCATCGGCAGCAGCTTGGCCGTTTGTGCCACCCGCATGGGCTTCGAAAATTTTATTTTGGTCGATGGCGATGTCGTCGATGCGCACAACTTGAACCGGCAATTCTATGACGCTGCCGACGTCGGCCGGCACAAGGTTGAGGCGCTGAAAGAAAAAATTCTGAAAATCAATCCGCACGCCAGCGTCGAAGCGATACCGGAAAATCTCGATGCCGGCAATACCGACCAGATTGTCGCCAGAGCGGACATCGTTTTTGATACCGTGGATTTTCTCGATCTGCCAGCCATTCTTCATTTGCACGACAGTGCAAAAAAGCACCATGCACATATATTTACCGCGCTGAGCGTTGGCTTTGGTGCCCTAGTCTGGTATTTTCCCGCCAATTCAAGCACAACGTTGGGCGATATCCTTGCGCCCGATGTCGCCGCAGCAAGTGAGGCCAACGGCGCCGGCTTCAGCTACGCCGACGTTTTTACCTCCTTCATACAGCGGCTGGCGCCGTATCTTGACCTGGAAGTGGTCGAACAAGTGAGCAAGGTGCTGACCATGATGAAAGATGGCAAGCCATGTCCGGCCTCGCAAGTGGCGGTCGGCAGCTTTGCGATTGGCGCGATGGCATTGAGCATGATGCACGATATGCTGGCGGGCCACCCCGTTGTCTCAGCGTCCAAGTTGCTCATCCATAGCTTCAAGAGCCAACAGACCAGCATCGTCGATCTTTCGATCTGATCTTGTCCGTCGATTTTCGCCTGCTCCCGGTCGGTTCTTTGCCGGCTCTTTGCCTTTCCTTTGACTTTCCTTTACCTGCCTTGCGCCACTGACGGCAACATCCCTGCTGTGCCGGAATGCCAAGGTATTCCGGCACAGCGATATCAGACCTGCGCCTTTTTCATGCGCCGGCGGCCCATGCCGGCGCCTCCCATCGCGAGCAATCCCAGCCCAAGCAATGCAATGGAATCAGGTTCAGGAATCGCATTCGCAAGCAGCGGGTCACGAATCAAGCCAAAGAAACAATCGGTCGACAGTGGGTCGCAGGTAGCGGCAGGTCCGGTGGTATTGTCCCTCAGGTCAAAGATGCCGAACATATCCGCCGAGGTACTCAACAACGTGGAAAAACCATTGGTATCGTATTTCGTCATGGCGGAACCGCCGACCACATTGGCGAAGAAGGTGCCGCTGCCAGTGGCCGGAAGCGACAGCCCTGACAGCGTTTGCCTCAGAGTCGCATCCGTGCCTTCGTTCACCCCGGTGGTCAGATCGTCGGCCACGATGCCGGGAGTGAGCGCCAGCCTTAGCCAAAGATCCGGGGTAGATACACCTGTGTAGGCATTGTAACCGGTGCGCGCACTCGGCGTCGTGATGGTCGGATTCGACGTACGCTTGAATATGTCGACGTAAATCGAGCCGCACAGCGCACCGCAGCCGGCTCCGGTCGCGCCATCGCTG
>JBLHNV010000226.1:0-5221 GCA_047623125.1 Janthinobacterium sp.
GGTGCAATGCCCGGCCAGCGATTCATCGATCGAATTGTCCAGCACTTCGAATACCAGGTGGTGCAGTCCGGTGCCATCCGAGGTGTCGCCGATGTACATGCCGGGACGCTTGCGCACGGCCTCCAGTCCCTCCAGGATTTGAATGGAGGCGGCGCCGTATTCTTCCGGCGTCGGCAAGTTGGTGCTGATTTCTGGGTTCTCGGACATGGACTGCTTTCTATAACGATAACGGTAATAACAACGGCAACGGTAACAACGACAAGCTGTGAAGGCTGAAGCTAGATCCGCATCGGCATGACGACGTACTTGAAGTCGGCATTATCAGGGATCGAAATCAGCGCCGACGAATTGGAATCGCCCAGCGCGATGTTGATCTGGTCGCATTTCAGATTGTTCAGTACGTCGAGCAGGTAAGTGACGTTGAAACCGATGTCGACGCTGTCGCCGCCGTAATCGATTTCGAGTTCTTCGACCGCTTCTTCCTGGTCTGCATTGGTCGAACTGATCTTCATGCTGCCCGGGCTCATGATGCAGCGCACGCCCTTGAACTTGTCGGACGTCATGATCGCGGCGCGCTGCAATGAGCGCAGCAATTCGTCGCGCCCGATCGTGAAGTCGTTTTTGTAACCCTTCGGGATCACCCGCGTGTAGTCGGGGAACTTGCCTTCGACCAGCTTCGACACCAGTTCGATGTCGGCGAAGGTCAGTTTGACCTGATTGGCGGCGATGTCGAGTTGCACCGGCTGGTCATTTTCTTCCAGCAAGCGCTGCAATTCGATGATGGTCTTGCGCGGGATGATCACTTCCTGGCGCTCGAATTCCTGCTCGGTCTCGACCTGACAAAACGCCAGTCGGTGGCCGTCGGTCGCCACAGCGATCACGTGCTTGCCATCGAGCACCAGCAGCAAGCCGTTCAGGTAATAACGGATGTCCTGTTGCGCCATCGAGAAATGCACCATGTTGAACAGGTGCTTCAGTGTCTTTTGCGGCAGCGTCACGGTCGCGTTGTAGGTGTCGGCCTTTTGCATGGTCGGAAATTCTTCGGCTGCCAGCGTCTGCAGCGCGAAGCGCGATTTGCCGGTCTGGACCGTCAGACGCTTGTTAACCAGCGTCATCGTCACATCACCCGACTCGGGCAGCGCGCGCAAGATGTCGAGCAGTTTGCGTGCGGCGACCGTGGTACCGACCGCTTCATGACCGGAACCGATTGCGGCCAGCGTCGTGATTTGCACTTCGGTATCGGTCGATAAAAATGATACGTTCTCGCCATCCTTGCGAATGAGGATATTGGCCAGAATCGGCATGGTGTGCCGACGCTCGACAATACCGCTCACGATCTGCAGCGGGCGCAGTAATGTATCGCGTGTGGTTTTGACCAATTGCATGGGGGTTCCTCGATGTGGTTTTTCTGTGCTGGGGTTGAGCAACAAATGGGCATCGCGTCGGTTCGCGCTGGCCGGCAGAGTGATCTGCAAGCAAGCATCATTCTATCGCAGTGCCCTGCTGTAATGGGTAGATCAGCCGGTCAGCCTTTCAGCGTCTGCTCCAGCACATGCAGCTCGTGATTGCATTCGGGATTCTTGGTGCGGTCGAGCGCGATCTTGCGCACGGCATGCAGCACCGTCGTATGGTCGCGTCCGCCGAACAATTCGCCGATTTCCGGCAAACTCTTCTGGGTCAACTCCTTGGCCAGGTACATCGCGATCTGACGCGGGCGGGCAATATTGGCCGGGCGCCGCTTCGAATACATGTCGGCGACCTTGATATTGAAAAAGTCGGCTACCGTCTTTTGGATGTTCTCGACCGAAATCTGGCGATTTTGCACCGACAGCAAGTCCTTCAGCGCTTCCTTGACGACATCGATCGTGATGTCCTTGCCGTGGAAGCGCGAGTACGCCAGGATCTTGCGCAGCGCGCCTTCGAGCTCGCGCACGTTCGAGCGCAGGTGCTTGGCGACGAAAAAAGCCACATCGTCGGAAAAGGTGACGCCTTCCGATTTGGCCTTCTTGAGCAGGATCGCAACGCGCATTTCCAGCTCCGGCGGCTCGATCGCCACTGTCAGGCCGGAATCGAAGCGCGAAATCAGCCGGTCATCCATGCCGGTGATTTCCTTCGGATAGGTATCGCTGGTAATGATGATCTGTTTCTTGGCCGCGATCAACGCTTCGAAAGCATAGAAGAATTCTTCCTGCGTCCGGCTCTTGCCGCCGAAGAACTGAATATCATCGATCAGCAGCATGTCCAGCGAATGGTAGTAATGCTTGAAGTCGTCGAAACCCTTGCGCTGGTAAGCGGTCACCACGTCGCGCACGTATTGCTCGGCGTGGATGTAGCGGATCTTGGCGCCAGGTTGGTCGCGCATGACCTGGTTGCCGATCGCGTGGATCAGATGGGTCTTGCCCAGGCCGACGCCGCCGTAAAAAAACAACGGGTTATACGACACGCCGGGATTGTTGGCGACCTGAATCGCCGCTGCGCGCGCTAACTGGTTGGCCTTGCCGGTGACGAAGCTGTCGAAGGTCAGTTCGGTATTGATGCGGCTTTGCTCGCGCCGCGGCGAATTGCCGAGGTTGAATTCGGGCACGGGCTCGGGCGCGCGCGGCGCGGCGTTGTCATTTCCAGACACTTGTGTGCCGGGCGCTTGCGCTGGCGCTTGAACCGGGCGGCGCGCGGCAGCCAGGCGCGGATCAAGCACGAAATGAACGTCGGTCGGGGTCTCGAAATATTGGCTTGCCAGCGCAGTGATGCGGCTGGCAAACTGCGTCTTGACCCAGTCCAGCTTGAATCGATTGGGCGCAGCGATGCGTACCTTGCCATCCTCAGGATCAAGCAGGACCAGCGGTTTTATCCACGCGCTGAATTGTTGCGGTGTCAGTTCCAGTTCCAGCTGTGCGGAACAGGTCTGCCAGAAATTTTCCATGAATCGTCTATATGCAAAGGTGTGGGCGGGCGCTTCGATGCAGCCCTGTGCGCGTGTTTTTTCGCGCAACGGAACCAGCTATTCTACTCTTTGAAGCGGAAGTTATCCACAGGCACGATTGCCATTCGCATAGCGCGGGCCCTCGAATTGCTCGCAAGATTGTTGCAAGCCTTGACAAGCGGTGGTGAATTGCTGAATAATCTAGGGTTCCCCGTCCGTATTTTGCGTTGACGATCTGGTCGATGACTGATCGGCAATATGGAGTAAGCGTGGATTAAGGCGGGCGATGAGATTGACCTGCGGCTGGTGCTTGAACCTGGCATGAGTGCGCTAAATATCATCGGCATTGACACGAGGTCATCCCCGATTTTGCATTTTTTTTGCTTTTTAGCGAGTCCAACATGAAACGTACATACCAACCATCCGTCGTCCGCCGTAAGCGTACGCACGGTTTCCGCGCCCGCATGGCAACCCGTGGCGGTCGTGATGTGCTCAATGCACGTCGCGCCAAAGGCCGTAAACGCCTGGCCGTATAGGGCTGCCGTTGCCAGCTGATCGCGTGGCTAGCTCTGGCGCTGGCATCACCAAAGTTATCGGTGGTGCTGGCGGTACCAGCGATGCGGACAGCACTGGCAACATCAGTGGCACTTTTGTCGCAACAGCTGTCAGTGCCACGCCTAGCGGCGCGGGCTCACACGACTTCGCGCGTGCGCGGCGGATCGTTAAAACGGATGAATTTTCATCCGTTTTTCGTTTGCGTCCTGCGCAAAAAACGGCGCACTTCGTGCTCTATACCCGCGTCAATCAATTGCCGCATGCGCGGCTGGGTGTGGTTGTTGCCAAGCGTTTTGCACCGCGCGCAGCGACCCGCAACACGATCAAGCGCGTTACGCGCGAGCTGTTCCGGATCACTGCGCTGCCTCCGATCGACTGCATGGTGCGCCTGTCGAAGGCGGTCAACAGCAAGTCCGGGCCAGCCACCACCGCGCAATTGAAAGCCGAGTTGCGCGTTGAGCTGGCGCGCCTGTTTGCTGGCGCAACAAGGGCCGGCACCGGGGCGGGGGCGGCGCGATGAAGGCGCTGCTGCTGTTTCTGCTGCGCGCCTATCAGCTGATGATCAGCCCGATGCTGGGGCAGAATTGTCGCTTCTATCCGACCTGTTCCAGTTACGCGATGGAGGCGATCCGTCTGCATGGCGCCGCGCGCGGCAGCATGCTGGCGGCCCGGCGCCTGTCCCATTGCCATCCGTGGCATGAGGGCGGAGTCGATCCGGTTCCGCCCGTTGCCGGCAAAAAAACATCTTCAACGACCGCTTGCGGTTGCAACCACTCCTGACAAATACCCTAATGGATATCAATAAACGTACCATTCTTTGGATCGTGTTTTCCGTGTCGCTCGTGATCCTCTGGAACGACTGGATGGTCTCGACCGGCAAGCCGTCCATGTTTTCACCGGCGCCGGTGGCAACGCTGACGACGCCCGACGCCAAGAACGGCGCATCGGATCTGCCTGCGTCCGCGGCCACTACAACTGCCGGCGGCACCAGCGCATTGCCAGGCAGCGCCCCGTCATCGACCGAATTCAAGGGCGAACTCATCACGATTACGACCGATGTGATCAAGGCCGATATCGGCACGCTGGGCGGCCAAGTGCGGCGTCTGGAATTGTTGCAGTTCAAGGATGGCGTCGACACCGAGAAAAACCAGGTGCTGTTCGGCACCGCCGGAGCCAGAACTTACTTGGCGCAAACCGGCTTGATCGGCTCCGCCAGTGGCGCGGCATTTCCCAACCATAACACCGGCTTTACCGCCCAACCTGGTGCGCGGGTGCTGGACAATGGCAATCAAGTGCAACTGGTGCTGGAAGCGGTGCAGGGCGGCGTCAAGCTGACCAAGACCTTCACCTTCAAGCGCGGCGATTACGTGATCGATGTCCGCCATGATGTAACCAACGTCGGCACCGTACCGATCAAGCCCGAGCTGTATTTGCAGCTGATCCACGACGGCGAAAAACCGGTCGGCGAATCGTATTTCAACAGCAGCTATACCGGACCGACGCTGTACACGGATGCGGAAAAGTACAAGAAGCTGACGTTTGAAAAAATCGAAAAGGAAAACAAGGCGCAGTTGGAAAACCCTGATCGCGCGTTCTTGCCCGACCATCCGACCAAGGCCGATAATGGCTGGTTTGCGATTTCGCAGCATTTCTTTGTTTCTGCTTTCGTGCCACAAGGCAATACCCCGCGCGATATCTTTACCAAAAAGGTTGACACCAACCTGTACGCGATCGGCAATGTGCTGC
>JBLHNV010000227.1:0-5191 GCA_047623125.1 Janthinobacterium sp.
AGCGCCGGCGCCGACCTGAACACGACCATGGCCAAAGGCAATGCCGACACGGTGGTGCTGCTGGACAGCCTGATCGAAGCGGGCCTCGCCAGCGACTGGTCGCACTGGCTGATGCAGATGCAGCAAATGGAACAGCAATGGTTCGCCCAGGCACTGCAAGCCTTGAGTGACGGGCGCATCAAGCAATGCACGCTGGTGCTGTCGAACCGCGACGCCGGCGCCACATTTTCCAGCAGCAAGAATGCGCAGCGCAAGTTCTGGAAAAAAATCACGCTGAACAGATTGTCGACATGAGCCAGACCGATACCACTACCGATAGCAAGAGCACGGATAGCACGGATAGCACGACTGCCGGCAGCACGACCCGCATCGCCACCCGCCCTTATTCACTGCGCACCTCAAACATGCTGCAGCAAAGCGGCGTCCATCCGGTGCTGGCGCGCCTGTACGCGGCGCGCGGTCTGGCCGATGCCGCCGAACTGTCGTGCGAACTGGGCGCCTTGAGCGCGCCCTCAGGCTTGCTGCATATCGGCGCCGCTGCC
Source organism: Janthinobacterium sp. (assembly GCA_047623125.1). Taxonomy (GTDB): domain Bacteria; phylum Pseudomonadota; class Gammaproteobacteria; order Burkholderiales; family Burkholderiaceae_D; genus Janthinobacterium. The sequence continues at coordinate 543 of JBLHNV010000227.1, forward strand.
GTCTTCCTGGCAGACGCCATCGCGGCAAAAAAACGCATGGTGATCGTCGCCGATTACGATTGCGATGGCGCCACCGCGTGCGCCGTCGCGCTGCGCGGACTGCGCGCAATGGGCGCTGTCGTCGACTTCATCGTGCCCAATCGTTTCGAATACGGTTACGGCTTGACGCCCGAAATCGTCGCGCTGACGGCGCGCGAAAAAGCGCCCGATATCATCATCACCGTCGATAACGGCATCGCCAGCGTCGACGGCGTGGAAGAAGCCAACCGACGCGGTATCGAAGTGATGGTCACCGACCATCACTTGCCGGGCGATACGCTGCCTGACGCGCGCGTGATCGTCAATCCGAACCAGCCGCATTGCGGCTTTCCGAGCAAGCACCTGGCCGGTGTCGGCGTCGTGTTCTACGTGCTGCTGGCGCTGCGCGCCGAATTGCGCACGCGCGGCGCCTATGTCCACTTGCCGCAACCGAAGCTCGACCATTTGCTCGATCTGGTGGCGCTGGGTACAGTAGCCGACGTCGTCAAGCTCGATGCCAACAACCGCATACTGGTCGCGCAAGGCTTGAAGCGGATGCGTGCCGGTCGCATGCATGCCGGCGTGGCCGCGCTGTTCCGGGTCGCCAAGCGCGAAGCGCGCAGCGCCACCCCGTTCGACCTGGGCTTTGCGCTGGGCCCGCGCCTGAATGCGGCCGGGCGCTTGCAAGACATGTCGCTGGGCATCGAATGCTTGACGACCGATGATGCAGAACGGGCCTGGGAACTGGCCCAGCAATTGAACGACATCAACTTGCAGCGGCGCGAGATCGAAGCCGACATGCAAGATACGGCACTGCTGCACCTGGACCGATTTGAGCCGGCCGACAGCAGCACGATTTCGGTCTTCGATGCAGATTGGCATCAGGGCGTGATCGGCATCGTCGCGTCGCGCCTGAAAGAAAAGTTTTTCCGCCCCACGTTCACGTTCGCGCCCGGCATGGACGGCATGATCAAGGGCTCCGGGCGCTCGATTCCGGGTTTTCATTTGCGCGATGCGCTCGACCTGGTCTCCAAGCGCGTGCCCGGCCTGATCGACAAATTCGGCGGCCACGCAATGGCGGCCGGCCTGACGCTGCGCGCTGACGCGTTCGATACCTTTGCCGCCGCGTTCGAAGCGGTCGGCAATGCCTGGCTAAGCACGTCGCAACTGGAGCGCGTCATCGACACCGACGGCGCTCTGGAAGATGACTACTACACGACCGGATTCATCGAATTGATCGATGGCCAGGTCTGGGGCCAGGGCTTTGCGGCGCCGGTATTTTGCGACGAATTTCGCGTCGTCAGCCAGCGCATCCTGAAAGAGCGCCACCTGAAGCTGTTACTGGAAAGAAACGGGACTCGATTCGATGCAATCTGGTTCGGCCACACCGCTGCGCTGGGCGCGCGCGCACGGATCGCCTTTCGCCTTGACGCCAACGAATACAACGGCGTGACGCGGGTCCAGTTGATGGTCGAGCACGCCGAACCGGTTTAAGCTTCGGAACCATGCAATAACCGATAATTTTTTCCCTGTTGCCATGGATTGACTGCCCTGTTGCGCAGCATGACCAACTTTGACCCCGATGCTGCGCAGTTGCGCAGTCCCTCCCCTTTTACGAGCTGACCGCATGCAAACCACACCCGAAAACGATACCGAACTGCGCGACAAGATCAACCGCGAAACCGCGCGCCTGGCGTGGAGCGAATTGCAAAAACACTTTGCCGGTGGCAACGTCGTGTTTGTCAGCACCGAACTCGACCTTGTCGATGTCGCAGTGCGCATCTCGCACGATGACAAGACCAGCATCGCGCAATGGATGGCCGACGGCAAGGTCGCCAAGGTCTCCGATACCCAGGCCCAGAACTGGCTCGCCACCGATTGCGCGCTATGGACGGCCGTAATCAGCCCGTTCGTTCTGGTACAGCCGGAAAGACAGGCCGCAGCAGCGCCGCACTGACGCCAATACCTGAGGCCAGCTTCGGGCGCTGATCGCGCTCAAACAGCGCCCCCGCCGACAACTGGCAGCGTCATTTTCACCGACATCAGAGATCGATCGCACAACTTTCAGGCCGCGATCTGTCGAACCCACAGGCATCCGGCGCACAGCCGCCGGACATGCCGTCATCTGGCGCTGCCAATGACATCCCCCCTCGCACATCACTTATCGCCTGTCGCCTGTCGCCTGTCGGCCATGCGCGAACGCCCCATGCAACCGCGTGGCGCATCGGTACGACTTTGATCTTTCTCAAACCAGTATCGCGCAGCGCGCCGAAACTGATCCTTGCAGTTTTGATGTTAGCGGCAAGCGCAAAGCTAGAAGGCAATCGTTCGCCATGTTGCCTGCATCACATGGCAATCGCGTCAATGCTGCGATAAACGCAATTCGGCAAGGAACCTGGCATCACCCCGGCTGTCACTATCTTGACGACCGAGTCCACTTCAAATTGCACAAAAAGGAGCTAGCATGACGACGAAAAAATCCAAAGGCGCAACCTCCATGCCCGGCGAAGAGATAGGCACTGTCGAATCAAAAGAATCCATCCCGGCGATGCAAGGCAATGGTCATGGCAATGGCAATGACAATGGCAACGGCCATAGCCATGGCCATAGCGCAGCGGCTTCGCAAATGCCTGGCGAGCATATGGCGGGCTTGCCTGAAGAAAGCGATGACTTCGGCATGCCCGGTCTGACCGGCGGCAGCGATGATGGGAGCATGGCGAGCGGCACCAGGGACGACGGCATCATGCCGGGCGGCGCCATGAGCGGCGCTGGCGGCAGCGCCGCTTCGGGTGACAGCAGCGGCGATGGCAGTAACGGTGCTGGCAGTAGCGGTGCTGGCGATAGTGGCGATGACGACACGCCACTGGTGCGCCGCTGCGCCACGATGGATGTGCACAGGCGGTTGCTGTCAACCGTGCCCGAGTATGCGCGCGCGCGCGACCAGATCGAGATGCAGGCGCAACGCTACGAACTGGGCGAACTGTCAGCGCAGCGCAGCGGCGTGACGCGCATACCGGTGGTGGTGCATGTGGTATGGAATACGGCGGCACAAAATGTCTCGGACGCGCAAGTGGCGAGCCAGATTGATGTGCTGAACCGCGACTTCCGGCGCACCAACCCCGATGTCAATACGACGCCAGCGCCGTTCCTGCCACTGGCCACTGACAGCCGCATCGAGTTCGTACTGGCCTCTACCGACCCGAACGGCGCAGCGACAAACGGCATCGAGCGGCGCCAGAGCAGCACCACGTCATTCAGCTCCAACGATGCCGTGAAAAGCCACGGCACCGGCGGCCTGAATGCCTGGCCACAAGACGAGTATCTGAACCTGTGGGTGTGCCCGCTCTCTGGCGGTCTGCTCGGCTATGCGCAATTTCCCGGTGGCCCGGCCGGCACCGACGGCGTTGTGATTCAGCAATCGGCCTTCGGCACCACTGGCACGGCAACCGCGCCGTTCAATCTGGGCCGCACTGCCACGCACGAAATCGGTCACTGGCTTAACCTGAATCATATCTGGGGTGACGACGGCACCGGCTGCGCGGGCACCGACAACGTTGCCGACACCCCCAACCAGGGCGGCTACAACACCGGCGCGCCGACCTTTCCGCACACTTCCTGCAGCAACGGTCCCAACGGCGACATGTACATGAACTACATGGACTATGTCGACGACCGCGCCATGGTGATGTTTTCTGCCGGCCAGGTCGCGCGCATGCAAGCTTGCCTCGATGGCATACGCAGTTCCATCGGGGCTGCCGCGGGCATCAACCGCCGCAGTTCGTCGCCCGTCGTCGATTGGGGTCCGAACCGCATCGACGCTTTTGTCCTCGGTAGCAATCGCGCCCTGTATCACAAGTGGTGGAATGGAAAAAAATGTGGACCGTCGGTCACTGGCTATGAATACATGGGCGGCATCTGCACCAGCGTGCCGCAAGCCGTTTCGTGGGGTCCCAACCGGCTCGATGTGTTCGTTACCGGCACCGACAGCGCGCTGTATCACAAATGGTGGAATGGCGCGAAGTGGGGACCTTCGGTCACCGGCTACGAGAAAATGGGCGGCATTTGCGTGGGCGATCCGCGCATCGTGTCGTGGGATGCGAACCGGCTCGATGTGTTCGTGCTGGGCAGCAATCGCGCGCTGTATCACAAGTGGTGGAACGGCTCTAGCTGGGGCCCCTCGCTGACCGGCTACGAATACATGGGTGGCGTATGCGTCGGCCAGCCCGAAGTAGTGTCGTGGGGCCCGAACCGGCTCGACGTCTTTGTCATCGGCACCGACCGCGCGCTCTATCACAAGTGGTGGGATGGTGCGAAATGGGGTCCGTCCGTAACCGGTTATGAACGCCTCGGCGGCATCTGCACTTCGGCACCGCACGCCGTCGCGTGGGGTCCGAACCGGCTCGACGTATTTGTCACCGGCACCGACGGCGCGCTCTATCACAAGTGGTGGGATGGCGCGCATTGGGGTCCCTCGCTGACCGGTTTCGAACGCATGGGTGGCGTCTGTGTCGGCGAGCCCGAAGTGGTGTCCTGGGGTCCGAACCGGCTCGACGTCTTTGTCATCGGCACCAACAGCGCGCTGTATCACAAGTGGTGGAACGGTTCTAGCTGGGGGCCTTCGCTGACAGGCT
>JBLHNV010000228.1:0-5174 GCA_047623125.1 Janthinobacterium sp.
GCGCGGCTGGATGCTTTTGATGGACAATAGGCATAACGACTCCATGAACCATCAAAAAGGCTTCCATATGACTACCGCCACAGACCGCAGCGCACGCCAGATTGCCGGCAGCCTGATCATGATCCGCTTGCCGGGTACCAGCCTCGATGCCGACAGCGCGCACTTCCTGCGCGAAAACCACATCCGCGCAATCTGTCTGTTCCGGCAAAACATGGTCGATGCCGAACAACTGTCGGCCTTCACGGCCCAGTTGCGCGCCGTCATGGGACCGCACGCGCTGATCGCGATTGATCAGGAAGGCGGCGCCGTGGTGCGCGCCACATGGCTGCCGGCGCCGCCGGCGGCGATGGCGCTGGGCGCAGCGAATGACCCTGAGCTGGCACGTGCGGTGGGCGCGGCCGTTGCGCGCGGCATCCGGTCGCTCGGCTTCAACTGGAACTTCGCACCGGTGCTGGACTTGAACAACAACCTGGACAATCCGGTCATCGCCGAGCGCGCGTTCGGCGCAGATCCAAAGCAGGCAACCGCGCTGGCAATGGCCTGGATGGAAGGTAGTCTGGCCGAAGGCGTCGCTTGCTGCGTCAAGCATGCGCCCGGCCATGGCGACACCCATGTCGATTCGCATCTGGCGCTGCCAATGGTCGAGAAGCCGCGCAGCGCACTGGAAGCGCTCGAATTCTCGCCTTTCCGGCAAGCCGCCGCCAGCGCGCCGGCGATGATGACGGCGCACATCGTCTACCCGGCGCTGGACCCGGATACCCCGGCGTCGCTGTCGCACCCGATACTGACCGGCTTGATGCGCGAAGAGTGGCACTTTGACGGCGTCATCATCACCGACGGACTCGACATGCAAGCGATCGCCGAGCGCTACGGTGCCGGCGATGCCGCCGTGCGCGCACTGCTGGCCGGCGCCGACATGATGATGACGCTGGGCGACCGGGCCATGCAGCAAGCTTCGATCGATGCGCTGGCGCACGCGATAGAAGCGGGCCAGATCGACAGCGCCGAACTGGCGCTGCGCATCAGGCGTCTCAATACGCTGGCCGAACGCTATCCTTGCGCGCAACCGCCCTACAGCACCGAAAGCGAAGACATTGCGCTGATGCGCAGCGCCTGGCAGCGCGGCTTGACCAGCTACCGCAACCCGCAGCGCTGCGCGCACGGGAGCCGCGTGCGCCTGGTCGTGCGCGCCGATGTCGTCAGCGACGGCGTGTCCGAAGCCGGCGTGCCGGCATCCGAACTGACGGCGCTGCTGAGCCGCAAGTTCGACGTCGCCACGACGACCTTTGCCGATGCAGAAAGTTTCGACTGGAACAGCTTGCCGCAGGATGGACGCTGCGTGATCCTGGCATCGACGTCGCGCCTGCGCTACGGGCCAAACGCCCGCGCCAGCTTCCGTCCCGACCTGCACCTGGCGCTGTGGAACCCGTTCCAGGCGCTGGACATCGATGCTCCGGCCCTGATGACCTACGGCTTCGCCCAGGCGGCGCTGGCTGCGGTACTCGGCTGGCTGGTCGGCGAACAGGATGCACCGGGCAGCAACCCGTGCCTGCTGCCTGAAGCAGGCACGCCAGGCTAAAGCGCCAGAGCGCGCTCGTCATGGGCGCGCTACAAGAAGTTGCGCGACCAGACGGCCAAAGACGCTGCCCTAAGGCTCACAATGGCATCTGACCCGAGACTTCAGTTGCCATCGCAACGCCAGGCAGCTACAAGCCTGGCGCTGCTGCAGCCTCGCTTTGAGGCTGCCATGATGACTCAAGGCCGCGCCGCTGCTGCAGCCTTGGTGGCGTCGCCCGCCATCACCACACTCAACTTCGACGGGTCGATCGCCTTGCGAAACGCCGCATTGACCTCGGCCACCGTCAGTGCCGCAATCTTCTCTTCATGCTCACGGCTCCAGTCGAACGTGCGATCCAGATAACGGTAGCTGGTCCAGCCGCTGGCCAGCGCGCCATCCTGGGAACGATTCGATTTGCGCTGCTGCAACATGCCCGATTTCGCGCCCGCCACTTCTTCGGCCGTGAAGCCATCCTTCAGCGCACGCGCCAATTCTTCGCGAATCGCCGCTTCCAGTTTTTTCAAATTCTGCGGTGCGGCAATCGCGCTGATGCTGAATGATCCGGCGCGGTCGATGTCACCGACTGCCAGGCTCGATCCGCCGCCATACGACAATCCATCTTTTTGCCGAATCCGGTCCATCAGGCGCGACTTCAAGCCGCCATCGCCAAAGATCGTATTGGCCAGCGCCAGAGCAGGATAATCGGCATCGTCGCTGCGCATGTCCAGGTTCATCCGCGCCGCGAAAAAGCCGTTTTCCTTGTCCGGCGTGTCGATCTCCTTGCTGAGCGTGGCAACGTCGAAATTATTGCTCTCGATGCGCTCGTACGGTGCCTGGCTTTTCCAGCTGCCAAACGACGCCTCCAGCACTTCCTTGGTAGCGGACACATCAAAGTCACCGACGATCGCGATCTCGCCGTTCGAGGCGCCATAGAAATTGCGATGAAATGCCTTCACCTCGGCCAGCGTCGCGCCCTTGACTGCGGCGATCTGCTCATCGACGGTGCTGCTGGCGCGGATGTCGCCTTTCGGATAAAGGTTGAAGTGCTGCGCCATCATGCGCCGCGCCAAGTCTTTCGGTTCGTTGCGGCCCGCTTCGATGCCGACGATGGTTTGCTGGCGCAACTGCTCGAATTCAGCTTCCGGAAAGTTCGCCTCTTTGAGCACATGCTCGGCCAGGCGCAGCGCATCGGCCAGATGGGTACGCGTGGTGGTGAAATGGTAGACGCTGCCAGCCATCTTCAGCTTGTCGAAGGCATCGGACAATTGTTCGCGGCTGTATTTACTGGTGCCGCGCATCAGCATCGCACCGGTCAGCGCGGGAATCATGTTCTGGTCGAACAGCGTTGGCTCGTTGCCCCAGTGCAAGCTCAGATCGACCGCGACCGTCTCGCCGCGGTTCTTCTTCGGCAATAGCGCAACCTTCAAGCCACCGATCGTTTGCAATTCGGTGCGCGCCATGATGTTGGCCTGACCCGGATCGAACACTTCCCCTTGCAGCGATGCGCTTTTACCCTTGAAATCGCGCATCACGTCAGCCACGCTCGGTGCTGCACCGATCTCGGCGCGCTGAACCTCAGCGTCGGGCAAGAAGGTGCCGACGGTGCGGTTATCGCGCCGCAGATAGCGTGCGGCGACGGCGCTCACTTGCTCAGATGTAATATCAGACAGCTTGTCACGCCCCTGGAACAGCAAACGCCAGTCGCCCAGCGCGATCTGCTCGGACAGCGCGATACCGAGTTGCTGCGGATTGGTTAACGCTTTTTCGATGTTATTTTCAACATCGCGCCGCACCCGCGCCATCTCTGCTGCGCTCGGCGGGGTATCGGCAAAAGTTTCGACGGCGGCGATCAAGGCATCGCGCACCGGTTCGATCGCCTCGCCCTTCTTGACGACGGCGCCGATCACTTGCAAGCCAGGCGCATAGCCGGTCAGGCCGAAACTGAATACCTGGACCGCCTGCCCCGATTCAACCAGCAATTTATGCAGCCGCCCCGTAACGGAGGCGCCCAAAATGTCGGACATGAAGCTGAGCGGGTCGTTGTCGGCATGCAGCGCGCCCGGAATCTTGTAGCCCAGCGCGACGATCTGGATATCGCCGCGGCGCCGCACGGTGAAGCTGCGTTCGCCATCCTGGGTCGGCTCCACGGTCCAAAGCTGTGGCAACTTGCGAGCCGGCTTCGGAATCACGCCGAACGACTTGCTGATCCAGGCCAGTGTCTGCGCCGGCTCGAATTTCCCGGCCACCAGCAGCACCGCATTGTCCGGCTGGTAATAGGTCTTGTAAAACGCCTTCAGGTTTTCTATCTTGACGTTCTCGATGTCGCTGCGGTTACCGATCGTCGAACGACCATAGCTGTGCCAATCGTAAGCGACGCTTTGCATACGCTTGAGCAATACCGAGAATGGCGCATTCTCTCCGCTTTCGAATTCATTGCGCACCACCGTCATTTCAGAGTCGAGATCTTTCTGCGCGATGAACGACTGCACCATGCGCTCCGCCTCCATCTCCAGCGCCCATTTCAAGTTGCCATTGCCGGCCTGGAAAACTTCGTAATAATTGGTCCGGTCTAACGACGTTGTACCGTTGAAATCCATGCCGCGCTCGGCGAATTGCTTGGGAATTTGCTGATTGCCAGGCGCGCCTTTGAACATCAGATGTTCCAGCAAATGCGCCATCCCCGTTTCGCCATAGTTTTCATGGCGCGAGCCAACCAGATAAGTGACGTTGACGGTGACGGTCGGCTTTGATGCATCGGGGAACAGCAATACTTTCAAGCCGTTTTGCAATGTGTATTCGGTGATGCCTTCGACCGATGGTCCCTTGGTAATGCCGGACGGTAACACTTGGGCCTTGGCCTGAATCTCAAACGAGACGAACAGCAGACAAAAGAGCAGCGCGACAGCGCCATGTTGGGAATTGCTTGATTTCATGCGGATCTCGTAAACAGGATGGATGACCGGAGTTGCCTGACCATCTTACTCTGTTACGGTTGAATCTGCCGCGCAGCGGCGGCGACGCATCACGGCGGCGTGTCGTTTGGATAAGGCAAGAAACAGGCATCGACAACCTGCAGATCATTATCCTTGGCAAAATCAACAACGAAATGGAACGCCATCGGTTCGAACTGGCGCAACGCAGTATTTACGACGACCGCCTTCATGCCGTTGAGCACGATGGGTCGCACGAAACGGGAAAATTGCAGGTGAGCGTTGCGCCCGCCCGTATTCGTGGGATCGAAACATGACATCACGCCGCACAAGCGTTCGACCCAATCGCTGGGGCGAAATTGCTTGCCACTACGGGTGACACCAAGTATGAAGAACTCCTTGACCAGTTCTTTCGTATTGTGAGTTGACTCGACCATAGGCGGCGTAAAGAGACCCGGTTGCGTGGAAGACCCCGGAGCTGACTCCGGTCTGTCGATGGATATTTTATCCTATGTTTATTATATCTTATAGAAGACCTGAGCATCGATCCGCTCAGATTGATTGCATTAAGGCAATACCAATCGGGGTAGCCAGGTACAACCCGAGGCCATGCTCAGGTCGTGCCCGCACCGTGCCCAGAACAAGCTCAAGCCACGCGCCCCATCAACCCAGCCAGACTGCGCCCG
>JBLHNV010000229.1:0-5163 GCA_047623125.1 Janthinobacterium sp.
CAGTTTTGCTGCATGGCGCGAGCGCACGCCCGAGCGGCACAGAAATAGCAGTACATCGTCGGGATGCGTGCTGGCCGCCAATTGTTGCAAAAAGTCGGCATTGGGCGCTCCGCCCGGATACAGCGTCCATTGCACCGCGAGGTGCTGGGATTCGGGAAGCGCGACGCGACCGACCCAGTCGCGCTCGGCAGCGGTGCGCACATCGACCAGTTTGATCGACGGATCCGCCTCCAGCAGCGCATGCGCTTCTTGCGGCGTGACAGCGCCGGCGTAAGGCAGGGGATGGTGACGCGTGCGCGCAGCGGTGAATATGTCGGCAACGAGGTTCATGGCAACTCCAGAAAATAGCGTGTACCGATTATAGTACCGCTCGATACATTGACCATCATCGACCATCATCGAGCATCATCGACCACCATTGGCGGCAGTGCGCACCAACATGGTGAGGGTGCTGGTGGCGGTTGTTGCGCCACTTTGGTGCGTAATGCACTTTTTCGGTGCAAATATTAGGCGACTTTACCGCGTGCACCGCTCCGCTTGGGGCACGCATCTGATCTTGCCTTAGGGAACTTACTGATCCGGATCTTACTTTGCTGGCGATGCTGGCATGGAATCTGCTATCATTTCGCTGAGTTTTGGTCGCATGTGCAGCAGAATTAGCCTCAGGCGCACTTGGTCGGCTCACCCATTTATTTATTGAGGAGTTACGCATGGCAATGACAGCAGCAGAAGTATTGCAAATGGTAAAAGACAACGAAGTAAAATTCGTTGATTTCCGCTTTGCCGATACCCGTGGTAAAGAACAACACGTGACTGTTCCCGTGTCGCATTTCGATATGGACAAGTTCGAGTCCGGCCATGCGTTCGACGGTTCGTCGATCGCCGGCTGGAAAGGCATCGAATCGTCCGACATGCTGCTGTTTCCGGACCCAAGCACGGCCAACATCGATCCGTTCATGGAAGAAACCACGCTGTTCATGCAATGCGACGTGATTGAACCGTCCGATGGCAAGGGCTACGACCGCGACCCGCGCTCGATCGCAAAACGCGCCGAAGCCTACCTGAAATCGTCAGGCGTGGGCGATACCGCCTATTTCGGCCCTGAGCCAGAATTCTTCATCTTTGACAGCGTACGCTGGAAGATCGACATGTCCGGCTGTTTCGTCAAGATCGATTCCGACGAAGCATCCTGGTCGACCGATGCCAAGTCCGAAGGCGGCAACAGCGGTCATCGTCCTAGCGTCAAGGGCGGCTATTTCCCGGTGCCACCAGTGGACAGCTTCCAGGACATGCGTTCGGAAATGTGCCTGATCCTCGAAGGCATGGGCATTCCGGTTGAAGTGCATCACCACGAAGTCGCTGGCGCTGGCCAAAATGAAATCGGCACCCGCTTTTCGACATTGGTCGAGCGCGCCGACTGGACCCAGAACATGAAATACGTGATCTGGAACGTTGCGCACAGCTATGGCAAGACGGCCACTTTCATGCCTAAGCCTATCGTTGGTGACAACGGTTCCGGCATGCACGTGCATCAATCCGTATGGAAAGATGGCGTCAACCTGTTCGCTGGCGACGGCTATGCAGGCTTGTCCGATTTCGCGTTGTACTACATCGGCGGCATCATCAAGCACGCCAAGGCATTGAACGCGATCACCAACCCAGGTACCAACTCGTACAAGCGTCTGGTGCCAGGCTTCGAAGCGCCGGTCAAGCTCGCCTATTCGGCGCGCAACCGTTCGGCATCGATCCGCATTCCGCACGTGGCCAATCCAAAAGGCCGTCGCGTCGAAGCGCGTTTCCCGGATCCACTGGCGAACCCGTACCTGTGTTTTGCTGCACTGTTGATGGCTGGCCTGGACGGCGTCCAGAACAAGATCCATCCGGGCGAAGCAGCGTCGAAAGACCTGTACCATTTGCCGCCGGAAGAAGACGCACTGATCCCGACCGTGTGCGCCTCGCTGGAAGAAGCGCTCGATGCATTGAACAAGGACCGTGAGTTCCTGACCCGTGGCGGCGTGTTCAGCGACGCGATGATCGATGCTTACGTCGAATTGAAGATGCAAGACGTACAGCGCATGCGCATGACGACCCATCCGGTCGAATTCGACATGTACTATTCCCTGTAAGGCGACGCCTTGTTATTCGCAGGTTGTCAGGCGCGTGCTGTAGCGCGCTGAAGACCAACGAAATCAACAAGATGAACAAACGCGAGGCGAGCCATGGCTTTCCTCGCGTTTTTTTTGGTACTGCCGGCCTGCAATGTTGTATATTTGGCTTGGACAGACGCGGTACAAGGGTGCGTCGCGACAATCGCATGATGGGTGGTTTGGTATGCAAACAATGATGGCTGGATTGGCCTTGCTGGCGGCACTGGGGAGCAGCGCAGTTGTGCAGGCCGACGATCGGGTGTATCGATGCATTGGCATGGATGGCTTGAAAGAATATACGAATACCGACAAGACCGGCAATTGCAGCTTGCTCGATATTCCGGGCGCGATCACGTCGCCGCCCAAAAGTCCGGCGGCCGTATTTGGATCGCCGCGCCCGGCTGCGACATCGCCGGCCGATTTTCCACGCGTCGATAACGCTGCGCAAAAAGCACGCGACAGCGACCGGCGCCAGATCTTGCAGGATGAATTGAGAAGCGAGCAACAAAAACTGGCGGAACTGCTGAAGCAATTCAATGGTGGTCGACCTGAGCGGCAAGGCAACGAAAGCAACTATGCGAAATATCTGGAGCGGCTGGAACAAATGAAAGACAACATTGCAAGAATGGAACAGAATATCGAAGCGCTGAAGCGCGAGATTGCCAATATCCGATGATCACGCGCAGTTACTTTACTGAACCGGGGTTGGTCGGACTCGATTTGCTCGCTTCGGCCGTGATCTTGCTCGACGCCGAGGGCCGCATCAATTACGTCAATCCCGCCGCCGAGATCTTGCTCGAGAATTCTCTGAAAGCCTTGTCGCGCCAAAAACTGAGGGCGCTGTTCGGCAATCCTGACGAACTCGACCATGTCTTCGCTCAGGCGCTGGAACACCGCTACGCCGATGTGCGCCAGGATCTGACGCTGGAGCGGCCCGGGCGTGAGCCGCTGCGCGTGCACAGCATCGTGAGCGCGCTCGACGATCCGGTCTACACGATACTGATCGAATTGCGCGAAAACGTGCAACAGCTCAAGCTGGACCGCGAAGAGCGCATGCTCGATCAAAGCCAGGCCAACAAGGAACTGATTCGTAACCTGGCGCATGAAATCAAGAATCCGCTGGGCGGCATCCGCGGCGCGGCGCAATTGCTGGAACTCGAATTGCCGGCGCTGCACCTGACGGCGCTGCGCGAATATACGCAAGTGATTATCAAGGAAGCGGACCGTTTGCAAACGCTGGTGGACCGCTTGCTGGCGCCACACCGGCGCCCGCACATCGTCGGCGACGTTAATATCCATGAAGTGTGCGAGCGCGTGCGCAGCTTGATCCTGGCCGAATTTCCGCTCGGCCTGACCATCAAGCGCGATTACGATGCATCGATACCCGAATTTCGTGGCGACAAGGAACAGCTGATTCAGGCTGTGCTGAACATCGTGCACAATGCCGCGCACGCGCTGGGCGAGCGCATTTTGGCCGGCGATGCCGAGCTGATATTCAAGACCCGGGTGGCGCGCCAGGTCACGCTGGCCAAGGTTCGTTACGGCCTGGCATTAGACTTGCATATCATCGACAATGGACCTGGCATCTCGCCCGATATCCGTGACCGCATTTTCTATCCCCTGGTGTCAGGGCGCGAAGGCGGCAGCGGATTGGGGCTGACACTGGCGCAAACCTTCGTGCAACAGCACCTGGGTGTGATCGAGTGCGAGAGCCGGCCTGGATATACCGATTTCCGTATCGTCTTGCCATTGCCATGATGGCAGGCAGCAAGAAGATGCAGGAGTGGGTCCGATGAAATGAAATCCATGTTGCGGGGCACACACACAAATGAAGCCAATCTGGATAGTCGATGACGATGAATCGATCCGTTGGGTGCTGGAAAAAGCACTGGCGCGGGAAAACCTTGCCACCAGAAGTTTTGCCAATGCGCGCGATGCGATCGCCGCGCTTGAATTTGACACGCCGCAGGTGCTGGTGTCCGATATCCGGATGCCGGGCGCGTCAGGGCTGGACTTGCTGCAAACCGTCAAGACCGGTTACCCGGGCTTGCCGGTCATTATCATCACCGCTTTTTCGGATCTCGATTCGGCGGTCGCCGCATTTCAGGGCGGCGCCTTTGAATACCTGGCCAAGCCGTTCGATATCGACAAGGCCGTCGAACTGATCCGGCGCGCGCTCGATGAGAGCTTGCGCGAAGCCAGTATCGAGTCCGGCCCCACCGAGCCGCCCGAAATACTGGGTCAGGCGCCTGCGATGCAGGAAGTGTTTCGCGCCATCGGACGCCTGTCGCAATCGAATGTGACGGTCTTGATCACCGGCGAGTCCGGCACCGGCAAGGAACTGGTCGCGTGCGCCTTGCACAAGCACAGTCCGCGTGCGCAGCAACCGTTCATTGCGCTCAATACGGCGGCAATTCCGAAGGATTTGCTTGAATCCGAATTGTTCGGCCACGAGCGGGGCGCCTTCACCGGCGCCCAAACGTCGCGCCGCGGCCGTTTCGAGCAAGCTGAAAACGGCACCCTGTTCCTCGATGAAATTGGCGACATGCCGTTCGACTTGCAAACGCGCTTGCTGCGGGTCTTGTCGGATGGCCACTTCTACCGCGTCGGCGGACACCAGCCGCTGAAGGCAAACGTGCGCGTCATCACGGCCACGCACCAGAACCTGGAACAGCGTGTGCGCGACGGTTTGTTCCGCGAAGACTTGTATCACCGGCTCAACGTGATCCGGCTGCGCCTGCCCAGTTTGAGGGAGCGGCGCGAAGATATCCCCATTTTGGTGCGCCATTTCCTGGTACAAAGCGGCAAGCAACTGGGCGTCGAAGCCAAACGCATGAGCGAATCCGCGATGCAGTTTCTGAGCGGACTCGATTTGCCGGGCAATGTGCGGCAGCTGGAAAACCTGTGTAACTGGATCACGGTGATGGCACCCGGCCAGACGGTCGAAGTCAAGGACTTGCCGTTGGAATTGACGCAAGGGCAGGATTTTTCCAGCGTTGCCCCGGTCGCCAGTACC
>JBLHNV010000230.1:0-5149 GCA_047623125.1 Janthinobacterium sp.
GTTGATAGTAGGAAGTTTCAAAATGTAAACATGGCACATGTTCGAGCGCACCCCAGTAGCGCCCGAACAGCGTGTGCTGCGTGTGGATCAGCAGTGCGGCGGCAATCCCCTTGCCATCGCGCTCGGCGATGACGAGACGGATATTGTCGGGCATGGTCTTGCCGATGCGCAAGAAAAAATCAAGATTCAGATAAGGCGACGAGCGGTGTTCGGCGTAGGTATGGCAGTAACAGCGGTGGAACAGGTGCCAGTCATCAAGAGTGGCGTCAACGCCGCTCACCTGACGCAGCGTGACGCCGGACTCAAACACCTTGCGCCGTTCGGCGCGGATATTCTTGCGTTTCTTCGGTTCCAGCGTGGCCAGAAACGCGTCGAAGTCGTGATACCCGGCATTGAGCCAGTGGAACTGCACATTGCTGCGCAACATATACCCTGTTTGCTGCAGTTGCAATGCCTGCTGGTGCGTCGGGTAGAGTATGTGGCACGATGACACGCCGCTGGCAGATTGTTGCTCCAGCAGCATTTTCAGCAGCGCCGCTCTGGCCTCGCTGTCGCGTGCCAGCAGGCGGCTTCCGGTGACTGGTGTGAAGGGAATCGCCGACAGCAGTTTTGGATAATATTCGAGGCCATTCCTTTGATACGCATCGGCCCAGGCCCAGTCGAATACATACTCGCCATACGAATGTGATTTGACATACAACGGCATCGCCGCAGCAAGCACGTCCCCTTGCCACAGCACCAGATATTGCGGTTGCCAGCCAGTGTCGTCGCTGACGCAGCCCGATTCGTGCAGCGCATGTAAAAAAGCAAATGACAGAAAGGGATTGGCGTCCGTTTGCAGCGCGAGCAATTCGCTCCACGCAGGTTCGCCAATTTCAGCCAGAGAAGAAACGATACCCGTGCGATAATTCATGTTTACGATTTTTACATTCATCAGCGTATGGCCGCTGCAGGCTTTGCGGGTGTGTCCCGCATCATTAATACCAACTTTTTAATACCAACCACAATACCAATCACCACTATCGCTACCATGACAGTCAAAGTCGCTCTTGCTCAAATGAACAGTATCGTCGGCGATCTCGCCGGCAATCATGCCCGAATAGTCGACTGCTCGCGTCTTGCCTTTGAACGCGGCGCTGATATCGTGCTGACGCCTGAATTGTCCTTGGTCGGTTATCCGCCGGAAGATCTGTTGCTGCGCACAGTATTCTACGCAAAAATACAGCAGACGTTGGCCGAGCTGGTCTTTGATCTGGCGCAGTTCAAGGATTTGCATGTCGTCATCGGCTTGCCGATCATGGAGTCAGGCCGGCGTTTCAATGCCGCCGTGGTCGTGCAAAATGGAAAAGTCATCGGCACTTACCGCAAGCATGACTTGCCCAACACGTCCGTATTCGATGAAAAGCGTTATTTTTCTTCAGGTGACCAGGCCTTCGTTTTTAGTGTCAAGAACGTGCAGTTCGGCATTAACATTTGCGAAGATACCTGGTTTCCCGAAGCACCGGCCCTTGCCAGGCAGGCTGGCGCGCAAGTGCTGCTGGTGCCGAACGGGTCGCCTTATCACATGAACAAGCAGCACTTGCGCTATCAAATGATGCGCCAGAACGTCAGCGCGCAAGGCATGTCGCTGGTCTATGCGAATCTGGTCGGCGGCCAGGATGAATTGATTTTCGATGGCGATTCCTTCGTCATGGATAGCGCTGGCAAGATCTGCGCGCAATTAAGCCATTTTGATACAGACATGCAAGTGGTCGAGTTTGATGGCGCGACGCCGCTGCCGTTGGCATTGCCGCCGGCGCTGACGGTCGAAGCTCAGGTGTACCGTGCGCTGGTGCTGGGCGTGCGCGATTACGTCCAGAAAAACGGCTTCCCGAGCGTGCTGATCGGCATGTCGGGTGGCGTCGACTCGGCTCTGACGCTCGCCATCGCCGTCGATGCACTGGGGTGCGACAAGGTGCGGGCCGTGATGATGCCATCGCCTTACACGGCCGATATTTCATTGATCGATTCGCGCGACATGGTAAAAAGGCTCGATGTCCGCTACGATGAAATCGCCATTGATGGTATTTTTGATGTATTTCTCGGAGCGCTGGCGCACGACTTCGCCGGCTTGCCTGAAGATGCGACCGAGGAAAATATCCAGGCCCGCATCCGGGGTACGCTGCTGATGGCGCTGTCGAACAAGCACGGCAGCATCGTTTTGACCACGGGTAACAAGAGCGAGATGGCGGTCGGTTACTGCACACTGTATGGCGATATGGCGGGCGGCTTTGCCGTCATCAAGGATATCGCCAAGACGCTGGTTTACCGACTGTGCGCTTATCGAAACGAAGTGTCGAACGTGATACCGGAGCGCATTTTGACGCGTGGACCATCGGCCGAATTACGCGCCGACCAGCTGGATCAGGATACGTTGCCGGAGTATGAAGTGCTCGATGCGATCATGCAGATGTACATGGAAGAAAATCGCTCGGTAGCCGATATCATCGAAGCCGGTTATGCTGCCGCCGATGTGACAAGGGTGACACGCCTGATCAAGATCAATGAATACAAGCGGCGCCAGTCGCCGGTTGGTATCCGGGTCACGCACCGCGGTTTCGGGCGCGACTGGCGTTATCCGATCACTTCCAAGTTTTACGAATAATTGGTTTTACGAAGAACAAACAACCCACAAGGAGAAACCATGAAACAAATTACCGCTGTGATTAAGCCTTTTAAACTCGACGAGGTCCGCGAAGCACTGGCCGATGTCAACGTGACAGGCTTGACAGTGACCGAAGTGAAGGGTTTCGGTCGTCAGAAAGGCCATACCGAGCTGTACCGCGGCGCCGAATACGTCGTCGATTTCCTGCCCAAGGTCAAGGTTGAAGTCGTCGTCGACGACGCGATGGTGGATCAGGTCGTCGATGCGATCATCAAGGCGGCCCGCACCGGAAAAATCGGCGATGGCAAGATTTTTGTGCAAGATGTCGAACAGGTGATCCGTATCCGCACCGGCGAGACGGGACCGGAAGCGGTATAGAGTCTGATCCGGACGATCAGTCCGGATCGAAGACAGGTGCTGCTAGCGTGGCAACGGCAGGGGGTCTTTCAGCGCCTCTTTCAACGCACTTTTCAACAGCACGATCAGCGCGCCGTTGCCGCCGTCAGACGGGCGGGCGGCGCAAAATGCGATCACTTCTTCCTTTTGCACCAACCAACTGCAGACCATCGATTTCAGCACAGGAGCCTGACCTTTTGACCCGAGGCCCTTGCCGTGGATCACGCGCACGCAGCGGTAGTGGTGGCGCGCAGCATGGCGCAGGAGTTCGCCTATGCTGTCGCGCGCATCATCGCGCCGCAAGCCGTGCAAATCGAGTTCGTTCTGGATCGGCCAGTGGCCTTTGCGCATCTTGCGCACCACATCGGCACCGATGCCTTTGCTAGCGTAGCTGAGCGTCGGATCTTCTTCCATCAGCGCATCGACTTCGAACAAATCCGACAACGATTCACGCAGCACGGCCTGGTCTTCGATCTGTTGCTGGCGCGGCGTGAGCTGCGCCGCCGACGGCAGCAGCGGCAGTTTGTCCTGCTGCTGCAAGATACTGACCTTGCCTACGCTGTTGCGAAACAGATTGGCATTTTGCAAGTCACCCTGCGCACGCTTGGCTTTTTCAACGCCAGCGCGCGCGCGTGCCTCTTGCTGCTCCTTGAGACCCTTGCGCAAGGATTTCAAATCGGCAAAGTCTTTCATCCAAGGCCTCCGTTTATTCCTGGCCTTCGAGGTAGCGCTGTGCATCGAGCGCCGCCATGCAACCGGTGCCGGCGCTGGTGATGGCCTGGCGGTAGATGTGATCTTGCACGTCGCCGGCGGCAAATACACCGGCCACACTGGTTGCCGTCGCCATGCCTTGCAGGCCGGTCTTGGTTTTGATGTAGCCGTTATGCATCTCCAGTTGACCTTCAAAGATGCCGGTGTTCGGCTTGTGGCCGATCGCGATGAAGACACCGTGCACTTTCAGCGGCGTGACCGTGCCGTCGAGCGTGGACTTGATGTTGATACCGGTCACGCCGCTGTCATCACCGGTAACCTCGTCGAGCGTATGGTGATATTTGAGTTCGATCTTGCCTTCTGCGACCTTGGCATTCAAACGATCGATCAGGATCGCTTCGGCGCGGAACTTGTCGCGGCGGTGGATCAATGTCACCTTGTTGGCGATGTTCGACAGATACAGCGCTTCCTCGACGGCGGTGTTGCCGCCGCCGACGACGGCTACTTCCTGGTTGCGATAGAAAAAGCCATCGCAGGTGGCGCAGGCCGATACGCCCTTGCCCATGAACGCAGTTTCCGATTCCAGCCCGAGATACTGGGCCGATGCACCGGTCGAGATGATCAAGCTGTCGCAGGTATATTCGTGACTGTCGCCGATCAGGCGGATCGGTTTTTCATCGAGCTTGGCCGTATGGATATGGTCGAACACGATCTCTGTATTGAAACGCTCTGCATGTTGCAAGAACCGCTGCATCAGGTCGGGTCCTTGCACGCCGAGCGGATCGGCTGGCCAGTTTTCGACATCGGTGGTGGTCATCAGCTGGCCGCCTTGCTCGACACCGGTGACGAGCATCGGCTTCAGATTGGCGCGTGCAGCATAGACCGCGGCGCTGTATCCGGCAGGGCCGGAGCCGAGAATCAAAACGCGGGCGTGTTTGGCAGTGGTCATGTAAACTCTCGGTAAATAGGGTGGAACTGGTTGGAATCAACGGATGTTGGTTGTTGGGATGAAACTGGTTGGCGTCAGCGAGTGCTGGCGGTAGCGCGAACGAGGACTGTACCGTGCCGGGTTGGTCCGTTTGATCCGCCCAGGGTTGGCAACTGTTGCGCACGCGCACGTTCTCGCAAGCATCCCCGAATTATAGTCCAAGCATGGAATCGGGATGAATCATCGGGGTATTCCTGACGCATATGCCTTAAAATGTGCGGACCTGGCAATTACCGAGCTACAATCTTGTAATAATAATAATATTATTGCAATAAAATTAATCAAAATATTTTCGTAAAGCCGCAATGTCTTGAAACGTATGACGAAACCAAGCCCAACTACAACGACAGCTACAACTCCCGGTTATACCCGCAGTACTACCGAACGCCAGCCTTTGCCAAATCGCGTCG
>JBLHNV010000231.1:0-5148 GCA_047623125.1 Janthinobacterium sp.
CAAGGATCTTGGTTTGAAAGGGACGATCCTGTTGACACCCGAAGGGATCAACCTGTTCCTGTCCGGGCCGCGAGCGGCGATCGACGACTTCATGACCTGGCTGCGCAGCGATGCGCGCCTGGCCGACATTGAGGTCAAGCAGAGTTATTCCGGTGAACAATCGCACAAGCGGATGCTGGTCAAGCTCAAGCGCGAGATCATCACGATGCGCATGCCTTTGATCCAGCCTGAAAATGGCCGCGCGCCTTCAGTGCAGCCAAGCACGCTCAAGCGCTGGCTGGACCAGGGCATCGATGATGATGGCAAGCCGGTCGTCATGCTGGACACGCGCAATGCATTCGAAGTCGATGTCGGCACTTTTGACGCGACAATCGATTACCGGATCGACAAATTCACCGAATTTCCCGACGTGATTGCGGCCCACCAGAGAGAATTCGAGGGCAAGACCGTCGTGACTTTTTGCACCGGCGGCATCCGCTGCGAAAAAGCGGCGATCCACATGAAAAACATCGGCTTCGACAGCGTCTACCAGTTGGACGGCGGCATCCTGAAGTATTTTGAAGATGTGGGCGCAGCGCATTACAGCGGTGACTGCTTCGTGTTCGACTATCGCACCGCGCTGAACCCGCAACTGGAGCCGGCCACCACGGTACAGTGTTTCGCCTGCCGCGCCATCGTCACGCCACGCCAGCAACTGTCGCCGCTGTATGTATATGAAGTGTCGTGCCCGCATTGCGCGCCGGCAGACAGTACAGACCAGACCAGCGCCTGAGGCACGGAGCACGTCAAAAGACACGCCAGCCGGACCGGACCGGACCAGGTCCGGCTGCCAATGGCTTAGTGCTTCAGCAAGCCACCCAGCAAGGCCGCTAACTGGTGCTTCGGCTTGGCTGGTGGCGCGCTGCTGGCGACCTGCGCCACCGTCTTGGTCGGCTCGTACGGTTTCGAAAACCATGGATCGACCTTTTCGCGCCGCCCGACCGGACCCGAACCGTAATTCGACGAAGATGACCGGCTGCTGCGCTCGTTTGAACGTTCAGATACGCGCTCGGCCGGACGTTCGGATGCGCGCTCGGTTGAACGTTCTGGCACACGCGCCTCGGACTCGCTGCCGCGGCGCGGTGCAGAACGACGCTCGGCGCTGCTGGCGCCAACTGGCGGGCGGGCACGACTGGACGCCGACGTGAAGCCGGTCAATTCGCCGCGCGTGATGGATTGCTTGATCAGTTTTTCGATATCGACCAGCAAGCGCTCGTCCTTGTCCGAGAAGATCGAGATCGCGTCACCCGAAGCACCGGCACGACCGGTGCGCCCGATCCGGTGCACATAATCCTCGGCGCTGTACGGCAAGTCGAAATTGATCACGCAAGGCAGGTCGGAAATGTCGAGGCCGCGCGCCGCGACGTCGGTCGCCACCAGCACGTCGATCGCGCCGCTCTTGAATGCTTCCAGCGCCGCCATGCGCTCTTGCTGAGTCCGGTCGCCATGGATCGCGGTTGCCTTCACGCCTTCCTGCTCCAGCTGGCGGGCCAGGCGCGAAGCGCCGATCTTGGTATTGGAAAATACCAAGACCTGCTTCAGGGAGCGCCCGCGGATCAGATGGGCGACGACGTCGCGCTTGTCTTCATCGGCTACCTTGTAGACAACCTGAGTCACCTTGTCGGCCGTGGCATTGCTGCGCGCTACTTCAATCGTGATCGGGCTGTTCAGGAAACTGCCAGCCAGACGCTTGATTTCCTGCGAAAACGTGGCCGAAAACATCAGATTCTGGCGCTTGGCCGGCAGCAGGTTGATGATGCGCTGCAAGTCCGGCAAGAAACCCATGTCGAGCATGCGGTCGGCTTCATCCATGACCAGAATCTGCACATGAGACAAACTCAGCGTCTTTTGCTGCACATGGTCAAGCAGGCGACCCGGCGTGGCGATGACGATTTCGACGCCGGCGCGCAGCGCCGCCGTCTGTGGCGCCATGTCCATGCCGCCGAACACGACCGTGGAGCGCAGCGGCGTATGCTGCGCATAGGCTTTCACATTCTCGGCCACCTGCACCGCCAGTTCGCGCGTGGGCACCAAAACCAGAGCGCGCACCGGATGGCGTGCCGGCGACATGCTGCTGCTCGCGTGTGCCAACAGCAACTGGATGATCGGCAATGCAAAACCGGCCGTCTTGCCGGTGCCAGTTTGCGCAGCACCCATCACGTCATGACCTTGCAAGACAATGGGAATGGCTTCGGCCTGAATCGGAGTCGGATTGACATAGCCCTGATCGTTCAGCGCGCGCAAGATGTCAGGCGCAAGACCGAAGTCAGCGAAGCACACCGTGGCAGCAGCGGGGGCAATGTTGGCGGTGGGAGCGATGCTATTGGATGCGGTTTCAGACATAAATTTTAATGTGCCCCCAGCAGGGTGGAAGCCATGCTTTCTTCAATAAGAATATTTTCACCAAGCGCACCGCTGATCGGGATTCCGGCAGCTGGCCGCGCCGCGCCAGTCGTGCGCGCCAGTCGTGATGTATTGCCAGGAAATCTGGAAGGAGGGAAACCAGCTTGGACGGTGCAGTCCGGCGCAGAAAAAATCACATGAAATTCGCGCGCGCAAGCAAGACTGCGATAGTAAAGCATTATACAATACCCTAAATCAATGCGCCTGTATATTGTATACGGAAATCAGGTGCTTTTTGCTGCTTGCCACCCCTTGCTGCCAGCCCGCTGCACCGGCTGGCAAGGTCAATTCCATTTGGCCTTATACTCGCAGCGCTTCGAGCCGTTGCCTTGCCCGATTGCGGCGCCGGCCGCCCCGGCCATACCATGTTTTTCAGATAACAATTACCTGCTGCGCGAAAGGAGTGACCTGGATGTACGATCTGGACCGACCCTCGATGTTGGCGCGCATCCCGCCAATCCAGTGCCTGTTGACCTTTGAAGCGGTTGCCCGCTTGCGCAGCGTCACGCTGGCCGCCGAGGAACTTTGTGTAACGCCCAGCGCGGCCAGCCACCGCATCCGGCAACTGGAGCAAAACATCGGCGCCAAGTTATTTTCGCGCAGCAATTTTTCGCTGACCGCCGCCGGCAGCGAATACCTGGCCCATGTGCGCGAAGGATTATTGCGCCTGCAAAAATTTCCGATCAGTACAGCCGGGTCCGGCAAATGCAAGCTGCGCCTGGCAGCTCCGCCGACCTTCCTGCGTACTGTATTGATTCCCCGCCTGCACCAGTTTACCGAAGCCTATCCTGAAATCGACTTCATTTTGCATCTGGCCAATCCGATGCAAGATGCGCTGCCCAAAGATGCCGACGTAATGATCCGCTACGGCACCGGAGCCTATAGCGATGTCGAACATGTCTGTCTGATGACGGATGACATTACACCGATGGCATCCCCGGCCTACGTGCGCGAGCACGGCCCGTTCGACACGGCGCAAGACTTGCAAGGACTCTCCTTGCTGCGCAGCCCGCTGGAACCCTGGGTGAACTGGTTTTCCGGTAACGACCTGGACTGGCCGGAGCCGCCGGAAGGATCACAATTCAACGACTTGGGACTGATGTGCGATGCGGCGGCGGCCGGCCTTGGCATCGCGCTGGGGCGTTTGAAACTGGCAGCACCGTGGTTGTCCAATGGCACACTGATGCGGCTCTACAGCCACGACATCGAAAGCCCCAACGCATATTACCTGTGCTGGAGGAAGGACGTGATGCAACGCTGGGAATGCGTGGCATTTTCCAACTGGCTGCGCAAGAGTATCACTTGAATCAAGCGATAAAGTTAATGCAAAGTTAACGTAAAGTTAATATAAAGAAAATACAAAAAAATTTCCATAAGTTAATTTACTGAAAAAATTTCACCCTTGATTGAAATAAATTCATTCAAAAAAATGTTTTATGCATTTCTTCTTCTCGTATAGTATCTCACTACGCGTTCCACCAAGAAAGTCGGGGGCCAAATGCTGGGACACATCGGTACACCAGACTGGACGCAATCATGACTTGTAGATTCAAGCATGCATGGAAAAGTAAGATAATTCTAAACAGAGGATGACATGAATCACAAAATGAATTTCGTAGTCGCAGCAGCGTTGCTGACATGGTCGGCATTCGGCATGGCGGCAGAGCCGATCAAGATTGGTGTTACCGGTCCGTTCACCGGCGGCTCAGCGCCAATGGGAACATCGATGCGCGATGGCGTCAAGCTGGCCGTATCCCAGATCAACGCCAAGGGCGGCGTACTCGGACGTCAGTTGCAACTGATCGAACGCGACGACGAAGCCAAGAATGAGCGCGGCGTGCAAGTGGCCCAGGAATTGATCCACAAGGAAAACGTCGTGGCCACGCTGGGCTTCATTAACACCGGCGTCGCGCTGGCATCCCAACGTTTCTACCAGGATGCCAAGATCCCGGTCATCAACAACACCGCTACCGGCTCCATCATCACCCAGCAATTTGCCAAGCAGCCAGCAAACTACATCTTCCGCACTTCGGCCAGTGACGCGATTCAGTCCGCGATGATCGTAGACGAAGCCATCACCAAGAAAAAGTTCACCAAAGTGGCGATTCTGGCCGACTCGACCAACTATGGTCAACTGGGTCGTGAAGACCTGGAAAAAGCACTGACCACAAAAGGCGTGAAAGCCGTCACGATCGAGAAATTCAACATCAAGGACGTCGACATGACGTCCCAGCTGCTGAAAGCCAAGCAAGCCGGCGCGCAAGCGATCCTGACCTACGGCATCGGACCTGAACTGGCCCAGATCGCCAACGGCATGGAAAAACTGGGCTGGAAAGTACCTCTGATCGGCAGCTGGACTTTGTCGATGGGTAACTTCATCGACAATGCCGGCAAGAATGGCAATGGCACGCTGATGCCGGAAACTTTCATCCAGGACCCTGATACCCCAAGGCGCAAGACGTTCATCGATGGCTACCTGAAAGCCTACAATCCTGACAACGGCCGTATTCCATCGCCAGTGTCGGCCGCCCAAGGCTACGATTCAGTGTTACTGCTGGTTGCAGCGATCAAGCAAGCCGGCAGCACCGATGGCACCAAAATCAAGGATGCGCTGGAAAACCTGAATGAAAAAGTGGAAGGCGTCGTCGCCACCTACGACAAGCCATTCAGCAAAACTGACCATGAAGCCATCGAAATTGGCATGGC
>JBLHNV010000232.1:0-5131 GCA_047623125.1 Janthinobacterium sp.
CGGCGCCCATCGGCACCACGCCATTGGTCAAGCCCTTCGCCGCCGTCATCAGGTCCGGCTCGACATCGAAATAATCGGCGGCAAATGGCGTTGTCATGCGCCCGAAACCGGTGATGACTTCATCGAAAATGAGCAAGATGCCGTGCTTGGTGCACAGCTCGCGCAAGCGCTTCAGATAACCTTTCGGCGGAATCAGCACGCCAGTCGAACCGGCCACCGGCTCGACGATGACGGCCGCAATCGTCGATGCATCGTGCAGCGCGACGATGCGTTCCAACTCATCGGCCAGGTGCGCGCCGTATTCGGGTTCGCCGCGCGTATAGGCATTGTGTTCCAGGTTGTGCGTGTGCGGCAAATGGTCGACGCCGGTCAGCAGCGGGCCAAAACCCTTGCGGTTGGTCGCGATGCCGCCGACCGAGATCCCGCCAAAACCCACGCCGTGATAACCACGCTCGCGCCCGATCAAGCGCGTGCGGCCCGGTTCGCCACGTGCCTTGTGATATGCCAGCGCCATCTTCAGTGCCGTATCGACCGCTTCGGAGCCGGAATTGGTATAGAACACATGGCCGTAGCGGTGGTGGGTGAATTCCATCAGCTTTTCAGCCAGATCGAAGGCAGCCGGATGGCCCATCTGGAACGTCGGCGCAAAATCGAGCTGGCCGACCATTTCGCGCACTGCAGCGACGATCTTCGGCTGCGCATGGCCGCAAGGGACGCACCACAAGCCGGCAGTGCCATCCAATACCGCGTTGCCATCGACATCGCGGTAATACATGCCTTCGGCCGATACCATCAGACGCGGATGCGCCTTGAAATCGCGGTTATTGGTGAACGGCATCCAGAACGACGACATCGATGCGGGCTTACTCGTGTTCATGCAGCTCTCCTGTTCATGTACTTCTCCTGTTATTGCAGTGTTAATGCAGTGTTGACTAATATGTGCGCATCTTTGCGATTTTTTGTTGTGCTTGACTGGTGCCGGTCCCGCGTAATCGGGGTGCAACGGTCTTCGTATGGCGCGTAAAATAATTGACCATATGGCAAAATCATGATGAAATCATAAAGAGCGCGCAGTCGATGGCACAGATACACAAATGCCGTAATGCGCCAACCGTACCGGCGACAACAACAATACAGTTTAGTGCAACGCAACATCAACAAACAAACAAACAATGGAAACGACGCTTGAAACAGACAATAAATACGATGGACCTTAACGCTGACGCCGGGCCAGAGACAGACTCGCCCCCGCTCTGGCCTTGTCTGGCGATCGATCGCAGCCGCGGCCTGGCAGACCAGATCGTCGCCGCCGTGGCACTGATGGTGCAGCAGCGCGAACTGGGCATAGGCGTCCGGATGCCATCGGTGCGCCAGTTCGCCAAAATCAACGGCGTGTCGACGTTTACGGTCGTCGAATCGTATGAGCGGCTGATGACGCTGGGTTTGCTGTCGGCGCGGCGCGGCTCCGGTTATTTCGTCGCGCGCAGCGAACCGGCCCAGACGCAGCAGATTGCATGTCCACCCAACCCCACCGCGATCGACGCACTCACGCCCGACCTGTACAGCGGCGTGTCGGATGCGCTCCCGGTCGGCGCCGGCTGGCTGCCGCCCGAATGGTATGGCGAAGCGACGATCCTGGAAGCGGTGCGGCGCGCGATGAAGATACCGGCGGCGCGCTTGCGCGGCTATGGCCATCCGCTTGGCTTCCCTTCGCTGCGCCAGCATCTCGCTTGCACCTTGTCGGACGATCTGGTCGACGTCGATGCCGACCAGATCATGCTGACCCACGGCGCCACGCATGCGTTCGATCTGGTGCTGCGCACGCTGACCAAACCGGGCGACATCGTGTTCGTCGAAGACCCGAGCTACAGCAATTTGCTCTCTCTGATCGGGCATCACGGCTGCATCGCGGTCGGCATCACGCGCACCGAGGCGGGGCTCGATTTCGACGCGCTGATAGCGCAGGCCGCCAAGACACCGCCGAAACTGATGTTCGTCAACACGGTATTGCAAAATCCGCTAGGCACGTCGTTGTCCCAGGCCCAGTGCCACCGCTTGCTGGGTTTGGCCGAACAATTCGATTTCTGGCTGGTCGAAGATGACATTTACCGCGAACTGAGCGCGCGCGGCGAAGCGTCGCTGGCAGCGATGGATGGCTTGCGCCGCGTGATCCGGATCGGCAGCTTTTCAAAGACGCTGTCGCCGGTGCTGCGGGTCGGTTCGATCTCGGCA
Source organism: Janthinobacterium sp. (assembly GCA_047623125.1). Lineage (GTDB taxonomy): Bacteria > Pseudomonadota > Gammaproteobacteria > Burkholderiales > Burkholderiaceae_D > Janthinobacterium. The sequence continues at coordinate 2,233 of JBLHNV010000232.1, forward strand.
CCTGGTTCGCTGCTGCCAGAACTGGTGCGCGTAAAGATGCTGGCCGGCTTGACGACGTCCGAAATCAACGAGCGCGCCGCTTACCATGCGTTGTCGGCGCGGCCTTACCGACGCATGCTGGAGCGCTTGAAGGCGCAACTGGACATGAGCCGCGAACGCAGCATTTTGCGGCTGACCGAAGCTGGCATGACGCCGCTCGCGCGCCCGCGTGGCGGCATGTTCGTCAGCGCCGGCTGGCCCGATCCTGCGACCCAAAAATGGAACGGCAAGCTGATCGCGGACCTGGCATTGAAGTCCGCCATACTGCTGGCACCAAATGAATTTTTCATGCTGCGCCAGCCGAAAACGGTCTGGTTCCGCTTCAATGTCGCCTACACCGACCACCCGCTGCTGGTGCAATTTTTGCAGACGGTGCGCCCGCGCTGAAGATCGCATGACCACACACGCCAAAGGGAACACCATGGATTCGGAAAAATTAGCCGATGAGGCCGACCGGCAGGCGCGGCCAACCGCGCCCATGGCAAAGCGCCTGAGCCGCAAAGGCAGACAGATTGAAACGAAGATCCTGGACGTTGCGATCAACGTGTTTGCCAACTGCGGCTACGAAGGCAGCGCGATCGCCGCCATCGCCGAACAGGCCGGCCTGTCGAAGCAAAACCTGATGTACTACTTTCCGACCAAGCAATTGTTATATCAGCGCGTGCTCGACGACGTGCTCGACGACTGGCTGGAGCGGATGGCCAGTCTGGCCGACGAAAATGCAGCGCCGCAGGACATGCTGCGCAACTACATCGTGGCCAAGCTGCGCTTTTCGCGCGAACAACCGGCAGCGTCGCGCGTGTATGCCATGGAAGTGGTCAAGGGTGCGCAGTTGTACGGCGCGCAAATCGAACGCCGCGTGGTGCCGCTGCTGCGGCGCGATATCGCCGTGTTCGAGCGCTGGATCGCTGCCGGAAAAATCGCGCCGGTCAACGCCACCCATTTGCTGTTTACGATCTGGGCGATGACCCAATCGTATGCCGATTTCGGCGTCCAGATGGCGCTGGTGCTGGAGCGCAAGCAACTGACCGACGACGATTTCAACGATGCCGAAAAGATGATCGTTGACATGGTGCTGGCGGTCATCAGGATGCCGGCGCCAGCCTGATGCTTGGCGCTTGAGTGTTGCCCGTTGCCGCTTGGCGCCTGAAAACGTTCAGGCCGGCCGTTGCAAGTCGAGTCCGCCGAACGCATGCGGCAGTTGCGCGCCGGCCGTCGTCTCGAACAGATCGCCCTTCAAATTGGTCAGCAGCACCGGCAGTTGCGCGCCGCCCAGTTCGAGGATGACCTGGCGGCAGGCGCCGCACGGCGCGATCGGACCGTCGGTATCGCCGATGACGGCCAGCGCAGCAAAGTGGCCCGGCTGGCAAGCGTGGGCGATCGCGCTGAAAAACGCGGTGCGCTCGGCGCAATTGCACAAACCGTAGGAAGCATTCTCGACGTTGCAGCCGCGAAAGACGCGGCCATCGTTGCACAGCAGCGCCGCGCCAACCTTGAAGTGCGAATACGGCGTGTAGGCAACCAGACGCGCCGCGCGCGCATGCTCGATCAACTGCGCAATCAATTGCGCGCTCAACTGCGCGTTATTCAATGGTCCCGCATTCATCTGAAATCCCTCATGGTGAATTTGTCATGCTGGCAAAATCGTTGTGTAAATGACCGGATTGGCCGGCACTGCGATGGTGCCGATGACATACGCGGCCTGGATCTCGGCCACCGCCAGCAGCGCCGATTCTTGGGTGCGCGCATGGACCAGCGCCAGCGGCTGGCCGATGGCCACTTGCTGGCCAAGGCTGGCCAGATCGCTCAAGCCGACCGCAAAATCAATGCGGTCGCTGGCCCGGCGCCGCCCTCCTCCCAGGCTCACCACGGCCAGTCCCAGCGCGCGGCAATCGCAGCCATTGACGTATCCGGCGCGCAACGCCGGCACCGGCAGCACCACGGGCGCCGTTTCCAGGTGCCGCTCAGGGTGCTCTAGCAAGTCGGTCGGGCCGCCCAGCGCCGCGACCATGCGCGCGAAGCGCTCGGCCGCCTGCCCCGAATCGAGCACGGCAATCAGCTTGGTGCGCGCCGCCGCTGCGCTGTCAGCCAGGCCACCTTGCACCAGCATTTCGGCGCACAGCGCCAGCGTCACTTGGTGCAAGCGCGCAGGGCGCGGATGCGGGCCGCGACCAAGCAGGTAATCTATCGCGCAGCGCACTTCAAGCGCATTGCCGGCGCACGGTGCCAGCGACTCGTTCATGTCGCTCAACAGCGCCGCAGTGCGCATGCCGGCGCCATTGCCGACGGCAACGATGCTGTTCGCCAGCGCCATCGATTTTTCAAAAGTGGGCATGAAGGCGCCGCTGCCGACCTTGACATCCATCACCAGCGCGTCCAAACCGGCCGACAGTTTCTTGGACAAGATGGATGCGGTGATCAGCGCCACCGATTCGACCGTCGCAGTGACGTCGCGGATGCCGTACAGCCGCTTGTCGGCCGGCGCCAGTTGCGCGCTCTGGCCGATGATTGCGACGCCGACCTCGCTGACAACCTTGCGCAGCACATCGTTGCCCGGCACCGTGCAATAACCAGGGATGGCATCACACTTGTCCAGCGTGCCGCCGGTATGGCCCAGGCCGCGCCCCGATATCATCGGCACGAAGCCGCCGCACGCGGCGATCATCGGCCCCAGCAACAAGGACACCACATCGCCGACGCCGCCGGTCGAATGTTTGTCCAGTACCGGCCCCGGCAAATCGAGCCCGCGCCAGTCCAGCACGGCGCCGGAATCGCGCATCGCCAGCGTCAGCGCGATGCGCTCATCCATCGTCATGTCCCTAAAAAACACGGCCATCGCAAAGGCCGCGATCTGGCCTTC
>JBLHNV010000233.1:0-5129 GCA_047623125.1 Janthinobacterium sp.
CGTGCTGTATGCAGAAGGCGATCCGGATGGCTTGAGCGCGCCGAAAATGCTGTCGGTCGGCTTGCATTGCCGGCTGGCCGGACGCCCGGCGCGCATCGCTGCACTGGCCCGTTTTCTCGATTATGTGCAAAGCCACGACCGGGTCTGGGTCGCGCGCCGTATCGATATCGCCGAGCATTGGCACGTGCACCATCCGTACCGGGCTTGATCCGGCTTGGATTCGATGTGATGTGGTGGGATGATTATATCGGTAGACTTATAAGAAAAATCGCGTAATCGATATGAACGATGGTGCTGCAAAGGTTAGTCTTAGCATGGGAATATGTTCTGACACAGTCGGATAGCGCGGGGGGAAACATGTCGGAACCGGTTCGTTTTTATTATCAAGGTGCGCTGCACCAGCTGCATGACGTCCCGCTTGATCGGACCGTGCTGCAGCATCTGCGCGAAGACTTGCATTGCACCGGCACCAAGGAAGGGTGTGCCGAAGGCGATTGCGGTGCCTGCATGGTCGTCATCGGCAGCTTGCAAGATGGCAAGGTCGAATTCAAGGCCGTCAACTCCTGCATCCAGTTGCTGCCGACGCTCGATGGGCGCGCGCTGTTTTCGGTCGAGGATGTGCAGCCGGCGGCGGCCGTGCTGGCAGCGGCATTGCCGCCTGCCTTGCACCCGGTTCAGCAAGCGCTGGTCGATTGTCACGCGTCGCAGTGCGGCTTTTGCACGCCCGGCTTTGTGATGTCGCTGTGGGCACTGTATCTGCAACAGGAGCAGGAGCAGGAACAGGAACAGGAACAGGAACAGGAACAGGATGCACAGCAGGCGCCGCTGCAGCTTCCCGGCGCTGCACTGCGGCGCAGCGACATCGATGCCGCATTGTCGGGCAATCTGTGCCGCTGCACCGGTTATCGTCCGATCATCGCGGCGGCGCGGCGCATGGGCGAATTGCCGCGCGTCAGCTTCGACCGGGCTGCGCTGGCGCTGCAATTACAAGCCTTGCAGCGCACTACAGGAGTCGTCCATGCAAGCCATGGTCAGCGCTTTTTTGCGCCGCGCACAATCGATGAACTGGTGCAATTGCGCGCCGCGCATCCGCATGCGTGCCTGCTGGCCGGCGGCACCGATGTCGGCCTGTGGGTGACCAAGCAAATGCGCGCGCTGGGCGATATCATTTACCTGGGCTGCGTGATCGATTTGCAACGCATCGCACAGACCGACGATCTGCTGGAAATCGGCGCCGGCGTCACGTTAGAGGATGCGTATGCCGCATTGTGCCGCCATTATCCAGATGAATTGACGACCATGTGGCAGCGCTTCGCCGCCAAGCCTATCCGCAACGTTGGCACGCTGGGCGGCAATATCGCCAACGGTTCGCCGATTGGCGATTCGATGCCGTGGCTGATCGCACTGGGCAGCGCCGTTGTGTTGCAGGGCAGTCTTGGTACGCGCGTGCTGGCGCTGGAAGACTTCTATCTCGCTTATCAAAAGAAGGACATGCGGCCGGACGAATTCGTATTATCAGTGCGGGTGCCGCTGCCCGCGTCGCGCCCCGGTGTGCTGTTTCGCACCTACAAACTGGCCAAACGCTTCGACCAGGATATTTCGGCTGTCTGCGCCGCCTTTGCCGTCAAGCTGGAAGGCAACCTGGTCGCCAGCGCGCGCATCGCATTCGGCGGCATGGCAGGCATCGTGCAGCGCGCGAGCAGAGCCGAAGCGGCGCTGCTCGGCCAGCCATGGACTGAAGCGACTCTGAGCACGGCAATGCAGGCGCTGGTGCACGACTACGCGCCATTGTCGGATATGCGCGCATCGAACACGTACCGGATGCAAGCAGCGCAGAACCTGTTGCGCCGCTTCTGGCTGGAGACCCGGCTTGACACGCCTTTGGCGACCCGCGCAGTGAACGCATTCGCTGCGCGGGCATGACCTCGGGGCGGGCCTGGACCGCGCAGCGTGAACGCATGGCCGCTGGGCTCAATGCACAAAAGTACAGACAAGGGGATGGCATGAAGCATGACGCAGCGCCAGCAACGAAAGAAAAAGGAGCCGCGCAAGGAGCAGGGCAGGCGGCGCCAGGGGCCGAAGTCGGGCGTGCGCACGTGCATGAGTCGGCTGCGCTGCACGTGCTCGGCCAGGCTACCTATACCGACGACATCCCTGAGCTACGCGGTACGCTGCATGCGGCGCTGGTATTGTCGACGCAGGCCCACGCGCGCATCAACGGTGTCGATCTGAGCCTTGCTCTGGGTGCGCCCGGCGTTGTGGCGATCTACGGTGCGAAAGACATCCCCGGTCGTAACGATTGCGGTCCCATCTTGCATGACGATCCGATCCTGGCCGATGGCCTGGTGCAGTACGTCGGCCAGCCGATGTTCATCGTCGTCGCCGACAGCGTTGACCATGCGCGGCGCGCTGCGCGCATGGTGAAGGTGCATTATGAAACGCTGGCGGCGATCCTGACGCCGCAGGCGGCCAGAGATGCGCAATCGTACGTGTTGCCGCCGATGCAATTGCGGCGTGGCGATTTCCAGGCCGCATGGCAGCGCGCACCGCACCGGATGCACGGACAATTTTCAGCCGGCGGCCAGGAACAGTTCTATCTGGAAGGCCAGATTGCTTACGCGATACCGCAGGAACATGGCGGCATGCTGGTGCTGTGCTCGACCCAGCATCCGAGCGAAATGCAGCACATCGTCGCGCAAGCTCTTGGCTTGCCATCGCACCATGTGCGCGTCGAATGCCGGCGCATGGGCGGCGGCTTCGGCGGCAAGGAATCGCAATCGGCGCTGTGGGCCGCCGCCGCCGCGCTCGCTTGCGCGAAACTCGCTCGTCCGGTCAAGCTGCGCGCCGATCGCGACGACGACATGCACGTCACTGGCAAGCGCCACTGTTTTTACTACGATGTCGATGTTGCCTTCGACGATGACGGCAAGATACTGGCCGTCAAGGTCGAGATGCTGCTGCGCGCCGGCCATTCGGCCGACCTGTCGGGCCCGGTCGCAACGCGTGCGCTGTGCCATGTCGATAATGCGTATTACCTTTCAAACGTCGATCTGCGCGCAATTTGCGGCAAGACCAACACCCAGTCGAACACCGCTTTTCGCGGCTTTGGCGGGCCGCAGGGCGCTCTGGCGATCGAGTACGCGCTCGATGGCATCGCGCGCAGGCTCGGGCGTGACGCGTTAGATGTCCGGCGCGCCAATTTCTATGGTGTGGACGCCGCCAGTGGGTGCAATGTGACGCCGTATGGCCAGATCGTCGCCGACAACGTGATCGGCCAGGTGGTCGATGAACTCGAAGCAGACAGTCAATACCGGCTGCGGCGCGCGCAAGTTGCCGCATTCAACCTGACCAGCTCTGTCCTGAAAAAGGGCCTGGCGCTGACACCGCTCAAGTTCGGCATCGCCTTCAACGTCACGCACCTGAACCAGGCCGGCGCGCTGGTCCACGTGTATGCCGATGGCTCGGTTATCGTCAACCATGGCGGCACCGAAATGGGGCAGGGCATCAACACCAAGGTCATGCAAGTTGTCGCGCAGGAACTGGGGATTTCTTTGGTCCGCGTGCGCCCAAGCGCGACCGATACCGGCAAGATCGCCAACACGTCGGCCACGGCAGCTTCGACCGGCGCCGATTTGAACGGCAAGGCGGCCCAGCAGGCGGCGCGCAAGATTCGTGACCGCCTCGCCGATCACGCGGTGGCGTTGCACGGCGGCGCTGCCGCTGCGGTGCATTTTGTCGATGATACGGTGCACGTCAACGGCATCGCCATGCCATTCGCGGATCTGGTGCAGCAGGCTTATCTGGCGCGCGTGCAGCTATGGTCGGATGGTTTTTACGCAACGCCCGGTTTGAGCTGGGATGCCAAGACGATGCAGGGCAATCCGTTTTCGTATTTCGCGTATGGCGCTGCCGTGTCCGAAGTCATCCTTGATACCTTGACCGGCGAATGGAAATTGCTGCGCGTCGATGCGCTGTATGATGCTGGCGCATCGCTCAATCCGGCCATCGACATCGGCCAGGTCGAGGGCGCCTTCATTCAGGGCATGGGCTGGCTGACGACCGAGCAATTGTGCTGGAATGCCGACGGCAAGCTGACCACGCATGCGCCATCGACCTACAAGATTCCGGCCATTTCCGATTGCCCGGAAGACTTCAACGTGCGTCTGTTCCAGAACCGCAATATGAGCGACAGCATCCACCGTTCGAAAGCGGTCGGCGAGCCGCCGCTGCTGCTGCCGTTCTCGGTATTTTTTGCACTGCGCGATGCCATTTCCAGCATTGCCGGCCATCGCATCGACCCGCCGCTCAATGCACCGGCCACCAGCGAGGAAATCTTGCGCGCGATCACGGCAGTGCAAGCCTCGATGCAAACGACGCACGGTTTGACGACAGCGCAGCGGCGCTGTCCGCAGCCGCGCGCTCAGCAAGCAAGCAGGCAACCGATGGAGGATGCATGAGCGACTGGCTGTCAGGCTGGCGCAAATGTGACGATCCGGTCGCCGATGCGCTCGTAACATCAACCGTGTTGGTGACGGTCGCTGCAACCCGGGGATCCGTTCCGCGCGCACCAGGCACCAAGATGCTGGTGGGTCCGGGGTACCAGTTCGGCACCGTCGGCGGCGGCCATCTCGAGATGCGGGCGCTGCAGATCGCGCGTGCGCTGCTGGCCGGGGCCAGCCAGGGCAAGACGATCGCGACCTGCATCGAGCGCTTTGCGCTTGGCCCCAGTCTGGGCCAGTGCTGCGGCGGCGCCGTGCATCTGGTGTTCGAACACTGCAGCGGCCAGTTGGCGGCGGTGCTCGATGGCTTGCAGCAGCGCCGGCGCCAGCACAGCTGGCGCTGTTCGGCGATCGATGGCGATGCCAGCGCGGCCTTGTTCGATGACGCCGCAGTACTGCTCGCCGGCCTGGATTTTCCGGATCCTGCTGTCCCTGCGCTCACTTGCATCACGCAAGGTAGCGCCGGCCTGGCTGCGGGCGCCGGCGCCGGCACTTATATCGATCGCGATGACACAGGGCGGCGCTGGCTGATCGATCCATGCCCGGCGCCGCGCAGTCACTTGATGCTGTTCGGCGCTGGCCATGTCGGCAGCGCGCTGATCAAGGCGCTGGCCGCCATCGATTGCCACG
>JBLHNV010000234.1:0-5125 GCA_047623125.1 Janthinobacterium sp.
CCCCGACGTGATACCACCACGGGCATAGCGTGAACCGTTAGGGGAGCGATCTGGTTGCCATATCAAGGAACCGGTCGGCGTCAATGACGGCCCGCAGCGGACCGAAGCGGCCCAGTGGCATCGGTTTGCCGTCGAGTCTGGACGGGGAATTCAAGCGCTTGCGCGCTATGCGCGCTTGCCCCTTGGACTGCGGCACGAAAGTGCAGATGACGGTGCGCTTGGATGCGGATGTGATTCAGGCATTCAAGCAAGCCGAGGATGGCTGGGATGGCTGGCAGACCAGGATGAACGATGCGCTGCGCAACTGGTTGGCAACGCATCGGGTGGTGCGACGCGGACCCGGCGTTCAATCTGCGCGCTGGCCGACAGGCCCCGGGTGCGTGCCAGTATCGGCAGCGGGCCATTGGTCGAGGCGCTAACGCACAGCCAGTGCTGCTGTGCGCATCGAACCTGATCTGCAGACCATGACATATGCCAACACTGCAATGGAAGAATCCTATGTCGTCAGGTAGCCACGCACCTCGCCGCTACGCGCCGCGCCATCTTCATTAAATATGCTGGCACGCACATAGGGCCCGAGCACCGGCACACGCAATATGTGCGACATGTCGACACCACCGATGCGCGGGAGTCCGCCTCCAATGGTCAAGTCGCTGGTCTGACACCGCCCCAGGCGTTGGGCGCCAGCGCTTGCCAGAAAACCGCCATCAAAACTATAGAAGAAGTCGCTCTCTCCGACGACGCCAACACCGGGTACGAAGGGATTGAGCGAAAAGCTCAGTTCAAGCGTGAAACCGCGCTGGGCCGTACTGTTGAGTGCGTCTGAAACCACGTGTGCATTCAGATAGCGGAAGCCGTCGATATTTATCATCTGATATCCCACACCTGCATGCCCGTTCACGCGCGTCTTGGGCAGTAACGTAATGACCTTGGTGCACGGGTGACAGCAGCGCTCCGGCAGAGGCACAAGTTTTTCGAGCTCCTTCATTTGGGCGGGATCCGCTTCAATGATGTGGTAAGGCCAGTCCGGTCGACTTTGATGGCGGTCAATCGCACTATGAGCAGGGCTTTTGTGGCTGGGCATGGAAATTCCTTGCACGCGGGGTTAATATGGGCAAACCCGGTGCTGGCGTGTCACGCCAGCACCGGGAAACTACGCATCTTTGCTGCCACGCGCACAACGTCAGCAGAGAGTGTAGCCTTGTCAGCAATGGTAGGCGCCAACGACACCCGGATACAAGAACGATGGCAGAGGACCGTGCGGAAAATCAATTCTCGAATTTTTTGCGTTTGACCGCACAAGCTCAATCAGGCACTCACGCTTGACTCGTCGCTCAACCGGGTATTTTGCAGCGCTTGGCCAGAACATCAGGCACTTCACAGCACTCAGCCACCCATGGCGCGGTTGTCTGCTGAAAGCGGTGTCATCGGCTTTCGGTCGCAGCGCGTAACCGTATTTGTGGCAATGGCAATGGAACATCCGGGTTCAGGCTGAAATAGCCCATCACCCAGGTCGGTCAGCACACACTCACCAAGGAGGAATCAATGGGCTCATTCAGTACTTTTCACTGGCTTATCGCTCTCATCTGGCTTGTTGTCTTTATCGTTCCGGCCTGGCGAATAGCGCAAAAAGCGGGATTCCCTGGCGCGTTGTCGCTCCTGATGCTGATCCCGATGGTAAACATCATCCTCATCTGGGTCTTCGCGTTCATCAAGTGGCCGGTCGAGAAGTCGGGCGACTGACTCTGCCATATTGCCGCTTTCAACGTTAATGCGCATACAGGCAATGGCCGCCGAAAGCGACTTCGATCGGTTGCAGACTCGTCTTCTCAGCCAGCAGTCGATTGCGGTGCCACTACTTGTTGCGGTCATCATCGGAAGACGATTCAGGGTTATTTGGCAGACATAACGTCAGTTTGTCTTCGATGCGCCGATCTTGAACACGATCGCGTGCCTGTCCGAATGTAGGCCTGGAATGGGCGTGGAGTGGCTTACTGTCCCAATTGTGGCAACCCGAGAATCGTCTGCAGCAGATTCGCACCGGAAGAGGACAGCAGCCAGCCGAGTGCAGCGCAGTTGACGACGACGGTGAACCAGAATGCCGCCTGGAAAGCTGGTTTCTTCGATTTGTGTCGATAAAATTGCTGAGCCACAAGCGCCCCCGGCCAGCCTCCTGCAACACCAAGCATGTGCAGCGTACTTTCCTTGATTCGCCACCGATTGTTCCGAGCGGCAGATTTGTCGATTGCGTAGGCGACAAATGCAAGAACAGTCATGCCAACGTAAGCGCCGAAAACGACAAAAGGTAATTTTCCAAAAAGGACCGTCATGGCGACGATACCGAGAAAGCCGAACGCCGCGATCAGCGAACTCATGCCAAGACGGTGGGGCGAAACCCTGGAAGCGAAATCGCGAACAAAGGCGACGTTCGCGGCGCGCGGCTGACCTTTTTCGTTGACGGTCAATTCATAAGTGACGACATCGTTTTCTGCAGGGCGAGTCGCGCTGCCGGTGAACGACTTGACATGAACAAAGACACGCGGCCCGCCACCATTTTGTGCGATAAAGCCGAATCCTTGCTCATCCTTCCAGGTTGTGATTTTTCCCTCGTAGCGGATAGCGTTGCGGCGACTCGTCATTGCGACTCCTATTGTTCATGCTGGACTGCGTGTAGCGGCGTTGATCATGGCCGATGGCCGATGGCACACCAGCGCAGCGCCCATGTCCGCCGCCAGTCGATGATGGTCAGCTCTCTGAAAATGCCGGGTGGCGGCTTACGCTGCAGGTCGAATGCTTTTCGGATCACGAAACCGAGCGGCACGCGCACACAAGAGCAGGCGCCGCCCTTCATCAGTAGCGCCGTGTGGAAAAAAATGCAGACGCAGACCAGCCTGGTGAACGGGAATTTTTGATGCGCGTTGCAAGCATCGGGCAACCTCTATCCAGGGCTGCACATTCTTCCGGCGCCTTTCAACTCATTGATTGAGCTTTTTGTTGGCGGCTCAGGCTGGCTCGATCTTGCGCTCGGCATCGGTGCCACCGCGCTTGCGCGCGACCGTCAGCGCGGGCGGATGCGCCAGCGTCTGGTAGACGACGCAGTAGCGCTCGGTCAGGCGCAGCAGCGTGTCCAGTTCTTCTTCCGATGCATCGGTGTCGAGCGTGAATTGCAGGCGGATGTTTTGTACGCCGACCGGCACTTCCTTGGAGATACCCAGCGTGCCGCGAAAGTCCAGATCGCCTTCGGCTTGCAGCGTGGCGGCGCGCAATGTAATGCCGAGTGCCGTCGCGACCGCGTTCAAGGTCACGCCGGCGCAGGCCACCAGCGCATCAAGCAGCATGTCGCCGGAACAGGCGGCCATACCTGTGCCGCCGGTGGCCCGATGCAAGCCTGCGACGACCAGTGCCTGGCCCGTTTCAATCTTGCAACTGATACCCTCGCCAATGCGGCCCTGGGAACGCATGGTAACTTGCGCCGTCTCGGGCGCTGCGCGATATTGTTCTTTCAAAGGGGCTTGTATGGCCCGCAAATCTTCTGCATTCATGCTCAAGATCCTCGCAATGGTGACATCGTTGACATCGATAAACGGAATCACTAGAATGCTGCCGCACTGGTCAGCGCTCTCGCTTCCAGGCAATAATTTACCATCAAAAGACGGCTCGCAGTTGTCTGTTGCGAGCCGCAATCTGGCCCAAGATGCACGCAAAGTGCACGCAAAGTGCACGCAAAGTGCCGGCAAAGACCCGCAAGCTGTGCGGTAAAATTGGCGCAGGCATCGGCGCCATGGCAGCCATGGCGCGTACCTGGCTTGACGATGCAAGGTCAAGTCGCATTACCCAATTACCAAATTACCAAATTAGCAGAGCAAAAACCATGAGCCTGAAAATATCCCGGATCCTGCACGCCGGTTATGTGTTCGAATGCGACGCTACGCGGATCGCCTTCGATCCGCTGTTCGAAAACCCGTTCAGCCGCAATTGCCACGCGTTTCCCGATGTCAGTTTCGATCACGCGCAGATCCGCGATCTGACATTTGCCGCCGTATTCATCTCGCATTATCACGACGATCACTGCTCGCTCGACAGCCTCGATTTGCTGGACCGGAGTACGCCGATCCATATTTACTGCCTGTTCGATGAACTGTTCGCCATGGTCAGAGAACTGGGCTTCGTCGATGTCCGGCCGTTGCAAATCGATGTTGCAGTGCACGTGGGAGCGTTCGAAGTGGTGCCGCGACGCGCGCTGGACGCGGATGTGGATTCGATGTTTCAGATCAAGGCGGCCGGTCTCAATGTACTCAACGTCGTCGATTCATGGATCGATCCCGAGGCGCTGATCGGATTGGCGCGCGATGCGCCGTGGGACATGGTGCTGTGGCCGTTCCAGAGCATGCGCGAAATCGACGTACTGTCGCCCTCGCGCGCCGCCAGCGCGCCACCCGCATTGCCGGCCGACTGGATAGAACAATTGACGATCTTGAATCCGCGCTACGTGGTGCCGAGTTCCTGTCAGTTTTTGCAGGAATCCTGGTCCTGGTACAACCGCGCCTTTTTTCCGATCAGCTACCGGCAGTTTCAGCAAGAAGTTGAAGCGGCGCTGCCGCAGACGAAGGTGGTCAGGCTCAACCCCTCGGTATCGGTGTTGCTAAGCAAGCAGTTCCTGCAGCCGGCGCCGCCTTTGGGGTGGGTGGTGCCGGTCGGAGAGCAAGATGTCGATTACGTGTATGAGGGCAATCTGGCGCCGCCACCCACGGCCGACATCGCACGCCGCTTCCCCGCACTGACGCTGCAGCAGAGCGCACAGGTGATCGCGTATTGCCGTACAGGGTTGCTTGAAAAATACCGGGAAATGGAACTGCCGGAAGATAGCTATTTCGAAAAAGCGCGCATCTGGCGCCTGTCCCTGTACGACCATGATGGCGTCGGCACGCATCTGCATTACCGGGTGGAAGGTGACCGGATCGCGCTCTTGCCCGATAATGACATGCCTCTCGGCTGGACCACCGAGATTGCGATGACCAAAGTATATGCGGCACTGAATCTGGGCGAATCGCTGACGTCGATGTACCTGCGCATCAACGATGCCGTGTTCGACGAAGCCACTGAAAAAGATATCGCAGAGGCCGAC
>JBLHNV010000235.1:0-5108 GCA_047623125.1 Janthinobacterium sp.
TTGCCAATCGCGACAGCACTAATCTTGTTGCCAGCCGCTTCCAGCTCGCGCGCTTTGGCCGTGACCTGGCGCAGCACGTTGGTATTCAAGCCGCCGCACAAACCTTTGTCGGTTGTGACGACGATGAAACCCACCGCTTTTGCTTCGACGCGCTTGGCGTCGGCCAGGAACGGATGCGTGTATTCCGGGTTGGCTGCCGCCAGGTTGGCTGCGATATTACGAATCTTGTCACTATAGGGACGTGCCGCCCGCATCCGATCCTGCGCTTTGCGCATCTTGGACGCGGCGACCATTTCCATCGCCTTCGTGATCTTCTTCGTATTTTCTACGCTTTTGATCTTGCCACGTATCTCTTTGCCTGATGCCATGAGTCCTTACTCCTTGTGAGCGTCAGAGCGGCGCCTCCGATCAGATCGAAGGCGCCGCCTGGGCGCTTAATATGCGCCAGATTTTTTGAACTCAGCAACTGCGGCTGACATGGCAGCTTCGCCGTCTTTGTCGAGTTGCTTGGTTTCTTCGATCTTGGCCAGGAGCGCTGCGTGCTTGGTCTTCATGTAAGCATGGACGCCGGCTTCGAAAGCCAACACTTGCTTGACAGGTACATCGTCGAGGAAGCCTTTGTTCACCGAAAACAGCGACACAGCCATCAGCGAGATCGACAATGGCGAGTACTGGGCTTGCTTGAGCAATTCCGTCACGCGCGCGCCGCGGTCAAGCTGCTTGCGGGTCGATTCGTCAAGGTCGGATGCGAACTGCGCAAACGCGGCCAATTCACGGTACTGCGCCAAGTCGGTACGGATACCACCGGACAGGTTTTTGATGACCTTGGTCTGGGCGGCACCACCAACGCGCGACACCGAAATACCGGCATTGATCGCTGGGCGGATACCCGAGTTGAACAGAGCCGTTTCCAGAAAGATCTGGCCATCGGTGATCGAAATCACGTTGGTTGGCACGAAGGCGGAAACGTCGCCGGCTTGCGTTTCGATGATCGGCAAAGCAGTCAGCGAACCGGTCTTGCCTTTGACTTCACCGTTGGTGAATTTCTCGACGTAGTCGGCATTGACGCGGGCTGCGCGCTCGAGCAGACGCGAGTGCAGGTAGAACACATCGCCAGGGTAAGCTTCGCGGCCCGGTGGACGACGCAGCAACAGCGAAATCTGACGGTAAGCAACGGCTTGTTTGGACAGATCGTCGTAGACGATCAGTGCATCTTCGCCGCGATCGCGGAAGTATTCGCCCATCGCGCAACCGGAGTAAGGCGAGATGTATTGCATTGCAGCCGATTCGGCAGCCGATGCAGCGACAACGATCGTGTATTCCATTGCGCCATGCAATTCGAGCGAGCGCACGATGTTCTTGATCGACGAAGCCTTCTGGCCAATCGCGACATAGATACACTTCATGCCCTGGCCTTTTTGATTGATGATCGCATCAATCGCCACTGCCGTCTTGCCGGTCTGGCGGTCACCAATGATCAGCTCGCGCTGACCACGGCCCACTGGCACCATCGCATCGATCGACTTCAGGCCGGTCTGCATCGGTTGTGACACCGATTGACGGGCAATCACGCCGGGAGCAATTTTTTCGATAGGCGTCGACAGCTTGGCGTCGATCGGACCCTTGCCATCGATAGGCTGGCCCAGCGCATTGACCACGCGACCGAGCAATTCAGGACCGATCGGCACTTCCAGAATACGGCCGGTACATTTGACCGTGTCGCCTTCAGAGATGTGCTCGTATTCACCCATGATGACGGAACCGATGGAGTCGCGCTCCAGGTTCATCGCCAGACCAAAGGTATTGCCCGGGAATTCCAGCATCTCGCCTTGCATCACGTCGGACAAACCGTGGATGCGGCAGATACCGTCGGCTACGGAGATGACCGTACCCTGGTTGCGCACTTCAGCGCCGCCGTCAAGGCCTTGAATCCGGCTCTTGATCAGCTCGCTGATTTCAGATGGGTTGAGTTGCATACTAACTCCTAATAATGTTTCTCTCAGCTTGCGCGAGGGGAAGGGTCTGTTCTCTGCCTGACGACGCTCTACGACACCAGCGCAGCGCGCATCTGCTGCAACTTGGCGCGCACCGAGGTGTCGAGCACTTCGTCACCGACGACCACGCGCACGCCACCGATCAACGACGGATCGACGGTCACGGCAGGGTTGAGCTTGCGACTGAATTTCTTTTCCAGCGTCTTGAGCAACTCAGCCACCTGGGCATCGGTCAGCTCGAACGCGCTCGTGATCTCGGCGTCAGCGGCGCCTTCCAGACTGTTTTTCAACAGCATGAATTGCGCGCCGATTTCCGGCAGCAAACTGATGCGGCCATTTTCGATCAACATCGCGAGGAAATTTTTGGCTTCCTCATTGAGCGGCGATTTCAACAACGCCAAAATGGCAGCCGTTGCAACGCTATCCGACACTCTCGGATTGCGTGCAAACGCCTGCACCTCGGGGTGATCACCCACCTGAGCGAGTTCCGACACGAAGTCGGACCAGGCTGCGAGGTTGTACGATTCATTACCAACTTGGGCGACGCGGAACAAAGCTTCCGCGTAAGGACGGGCGACGGTTGCGAGTTCTGCCATGATTACAGCTCGACAGCGAGGCGCGACAACAGGTCGGCATGCGCCGATGCCGTCACTTCACGCTTCAAAATTTGCTCGGCACCCTTGACAGCCAGGTCAGCCACCTGAGCGCGCAATTCTTCGCGAGCCTTGGTCACTTGCTGATCGGCATCTACCTTGGCTTGCGCAATGATGCGGTCGGCTTCGGCTTGTGCATTTTGCTTGATCTCGTCGGCAACCAGTTGTGCACGCTTTTCAGCGTCCGCAACCCGTTTTTGTGCTTCTTCACGGGCGCCGGCCAGCTCAGCGAGCGCGCGCTTTTCAGCGACTGCCATCGAAGCTTGACCCTGGTCGGCCGCAGCCAACCCATCCGCGATTCTTTTGGCGCGCTCATCCAGCGCTGCATTCAGCGATGGAAATACGAACTTCATCGAGAACCAGACCAACACCGCGAAGGTGATCATCTGACCGATGAGCGACATATTGATGTCCATACCTTGCTCCTAACTAAAAGTTTCTCCTAAGTTGGGAGCAGATTACTTACCGGCAGCTTCGATCACGGCAGTCAGGAACGGGTTGTTGAATGTGTACAGCAGGGCAACGCCGACGCCGATCATCGAGATCGCATCCAGCAAACCAGCGATAACGAACAGTTTCGTTTGCAGTTGTGGCATCAGTTCTGGTTGACGTGCCGAAGCTTCGAGGAACTTGCCACCCAAAATAGCAAAGCCAAGAGCGGTACCAATGGCGCCGAGGCCGATGATAATAGCTGCTGCCAAAACGGTCATGCTTTGTACTTGTGCGATCAGAGCTTGCATATATTTCTCCTAAGATTTAAAAAAACGACGGATGCTAAAAAATTGAAACAGATTGAGTTGAGTTAGTGCTTCTCGACCGCGAGGCTGAGATACACGACTGTCAACGCCATAAATACAAATGCTTGCAAAGTTACAATCAAGATATGGAAAATTGCCCATGGACCACCCAGCATCCATTGCGCCCACCAAGGTAACAATGCGATCAAGATGAAAATCAGTTCGCCGGCATACATGTTGCCGAACAGTCGCAGCGACAGCGAAATCGGTTTTGCGATCAGTTCAATCAACTGGAACACGAAATTGACTGGCGCCAGCAGGATGGCTGCGAAGCCATGCGCGTGGAATGGGGCGGTAAACAATTCCTTGCCCCAGCCTCCGATACCCTTGGCCTTGATCGAGAAGCCGATGATGCACAACAACACCGAGAGCGACATCCCGAACGTGTGATTGACGTCGGCAGTTGGCACCACGCGCAAATAGTCTATGCCTGCGTAGCTGGCCAGTTTCGGCAGCAGATCGACTGGCAGGAAGTCCATCGCGTTCAGTAGCCAGACCCAGACGAAAATCGTCACGGCCAGCGGTGCGATGACGTTACTTTTGGCGTGAAATGCGCTGTTAATGGTTTCGTTGACCATTTCGAGGATCATCTCGACGAAATTTTGCAAACGACCAGGCACGCCCGATGTGGCGCGACGCGAGGCCATGTAAAACACGCCCAGAAACAGAAAGCCCAGTATCGCCGAGACCCAGAACGTATCCAGATTGATCGTGTTTCCGGCATACGTACCCTTTAAATGGGTAAGGTGATGCTGGATATATTCGGTGGCGTTTTTTGGACCGTGGTGGGCCGCTGCTGCGAGAGCTTCTGTGGTCATATGAATCTATAATTGTCGTTCCGCAGCATAGTTTCATGCGTTGGAACCATGGTTAAACAGCGAGCAGTGAGAACCAGTATGCTAAGGTTGCCACAGCGAAACCTAGAATCAGCCACAACCAGGCAGCCGATTGAAACAGCACCAGTGCCAGAACAAACAGCACCACTGTAATGAATATTTTTACCGTCTCTGCGACTATGTGTGTCCTAAATGCTTTGTTGGCATCGGACGAACCGCTGGCAACGAGCAACGCGTACATCAAACTTCCGATGACCGCAACCGCCCCGCCATACGCGGCCGACCAGCCTTTGTGCGCCTCGCCCAAGCCACCGACCAATACAGCGAAACTGACGGCAATGACGAGCTGCAACGCAACGACTTTGAAGACTGGCTTGGAGATGTTTTGTTTTGTATCAGTCACTTGCCAAAGTCCCAAAAAAAGCCCATAACTCAAAGTCGTCAGATTATAAGTTGCTTTAGTAACTCCCGTCAAACATTGCTGCACTGCACCAATGCAAATGCTGCACAAATGACACGCATTTCATTTCAAAATGAAAATAATTTGACCGGATAACCTCATTTGGTGCTGTGCGTCGGCATTGGCTAACGCCGGTATCGGTCCCCGCGCTACGAACGCAGCCGCGACAGCAAGCCGTCGAGCACGTCAAGGTCAGCGAAATCGATGACCATCTTGCCCCGACCTTTCGCCCCCATCTTGAACGCGACCGGCGTCGCCAAGGCGTCGGACAGCTCTTCTTCGAGTCGGCTGATGTCGCCTGACTTTTCCTTGCTGCGCGGCGCGCTGGGATTTTCCTGCTGCTCCAGCGTACGGCTGACCAGTTTTTC
>JBLHNV010000236.1:0-5023 GCA_047623125.1 Janthinobacterium sp.
GTCTTTGACGTCGTCGTCCATGCCCGCAGTGCCGGCAATCGACGCTTTCCAAGCTTGCAAATAAGTGAAGCAGCGTTTTGTATATGCTTTCAAGGCGGCCCTCGCTATGGGCGCCAGGCAAGGCAGGCTCACCCCACGCAGCGCCTTTGCAACGAATCAATGAATGGACGAACCAGAGAACAACTGAATGGATCGTTTTCAGACATTGTTAATCGCTGACCGCAATGTGACCGTGCGCTAACGCACATCTCCGGCGGATGTATGGCATCAGAGGCTCAGGCCGGCAGCATCGGGGCTGCGCGAACCCTAGTAATCGATCAGCGGCACCGAAAACACGCCATTGAGCGACTTCAGCTGGGCACGATGCAAGGCTGCCAGATGGTTCAGCACCCGCTCGCCGTGCTCTTTCAGGTGCACCTCTACCTGCCGCCGGTCAACGCTGCTGGGGCTGCGACGCACCAGGCCAGCTGCCTCGCAGCGCGACACCAGCGCCACCACGCCGTGCGGCTGCGCCTGCAAACGCTCGGCCAGTTCGCCGATGCTGGCCCAAGCGCGCCCGGGAAAACCCTTGATGTGCAGCAGCAACAGATACTGCAGCGGCGTGATCCCCTGGGCCTGCGCGGCGTGTTCGGAAAAGCGCTGGAAGCGGCGCATCTGATGGCGAAATTCGGACAAGGTTTCAAAATCGCTCTTGGCGAGTGCGGGCGGTATTGCTTGCGGCATGGCGTGACCTGGACGGATGGAGCTGCTGGACGAAGGATCGAAGGTGCTATCGGCGGTGCGCTCAACCTCAGCGGCTCAATATATCACAATGTGATATAAGCAGTCGAATCGCAATAGCATGCACCCGATCGCATCGGGCCAACCGGATCGGCCTGGGTCTGGGCTGGAAAACGGCTACCAACAAAACGCGCATCGTGATCGATGATCGCGATAGGATGAATGCCAGAATCGGCCATCCGCGGCACGGGACCAGGCCCCCATTGCAGATCACGGCGCGGATTCTGGTATAACCGATCCGGTCCAAACCCAGGCGGATCCACCGCCGGATCCCTTTTTTCTAGGATAGTGCCATGCACAGTTTCAATGCCAGCCTTTTTGGCGGGGCTCATCACGCCAACGCTCTGGCGGTCACGGCCTGCTTCGAGGCATCCCATCTGCAAGTCGATGCGATTGGGCTGCGACAAGATGTTGCCACGATCGTGGTCAGCGTAGGCGGACTCGACGAGCCCCGCTTATGCCTGAACTGGCTCGATGACGATGGCCGGCAATGGTCGCTGCTTCCCACTTGCGCAGACGATATTGCGGCGCTGATCGCCGGCGCCCCGCCCCTGTTACAGCCACAACTGGCGCAGTGGCACCAGCGCCGCCACAATGCGCGGCAGGCATCGGCGCGGACCTGGTTCTGGATCCTCGCGCTGCCGGGACTGTGCGCGCTGCTGCTATTGGGCTTGTGGCTGGCGTACCCGCATGCGACCGGCTGGCTGGCCAGACAGATTCCGGTGGCGCTGGAAGAAAAACTGGGCAACGCCGCGCTGGCCACATTGCGCGGCGAAGGCGATCTGATTGAAAGTGGCCCGTCGCAGCAACTGGTGCAGCGGGTGGGCGCCCGCTTGAGCGCCGGATCGCGTTACCGTTACCGCTGGATCATCAAGCAAGAGGCCAGCCTGAATGCGTTCGCATTGCCAGGTGGCATCATCGTCGTGCATGCGGGCTTGCTGAAAGAAATGGAGAATGCGACCGAACTGGCGGGGGTACTGGCGCACGAAGTCCAGCATGTCGAGCAACGCCACGGACTCAAGCAGATGATCAGTTCGGCCGGACTGGCAGGCATGCTGGCACTGACCGTGGGCGATGTCAGCGCCATGGCAGCGCTGCTGGCACACCAGCTTGGCACCACGTATTTCGGGCGCGACCTGGAGAGCGAGGCTGACCGCCTTGGCTTTCAGGCGTTGCTGCGCGCGCGCATCCGGCCCGAAGGCATGGCGACTCTGCTGGGAAAACTGGACCGCAGCCAGGGTCAGGAATCCGCCGGCAGCGACGCGCCGGCCTGGATCGCATCGCATCCGGAAACGGCGCAACGCGTCAGGCAAATCGAACAACTCATCGCACAGCACCCTTGCCCGCAATGCCGCGACCTTGATAACGACTGGCAAACCATCGTCGCCGAATTTGGTGCGCGATGATAACGCACCAGCCGGTCCGGTCTGGACCGGACCGGATCGCCGTCAGTAGGTGCCGGGGATCAGGATGCGCTGATCGACCTGATTAACATCGGTCAAGCCGCAAAATGCCATGGTCAGATCGAGTTCGTTGCGGATGATGTCGAGGCATTTCGCAACGCCCTCTTCACCCATCGCGCCCAGGCCATACAGGAACGGGCGACCGATGTAGACGCCCTTCGCGCCCAGCGCAAGGGCCTTGATCACATCCTGACCCGAGCGGATGCCGCCATCCATGTGCACTTCGATCTCGCTGCCCACCGCATCGACGATGGATGGCAGCGCGCGTATGCTCGACAAAGCGCCGTCAAGCTGGCGTCCGCCGTGGTTCGACACGATCAGCGCATCGGCGCCGCTCTCGACGGCCAGGCGCGCATCTTCCTGGTCCATGATGCCCTTGATGATCAGCTTGCCGCCCCAGCGCTGCTTGACCCATTCGACATCCTTCCACGACAGCGCCAGGTCAAATTGCTGCGCGGTCCACGACGACAGCGACGACATGTCCGACACGTCGCTGGCGTGACCGACGATGTTGCCAAAGCTGCGACGCGGCGTACCCGCCATGCCCAGGCACCAGCGCGGCTTGGTCATCATGTTGACGATATTGGCGATGGTCAGCTTGGGCGGCGCCGACAAACCGTTCTTCAAATCCTTGTGGCGCTGGCCGAGAATTTGCAAATCCAGCGTCAGCACCAGCGCCGAGCAGTTGGCTGCCTTGGCGCGGTCGATCAGACGCTCGATGAAGGCGCGGTCTTTCATCACGTAAACCTGGAACCAGAACGGCTTCGTGGTGCGCGCCGCCACATCTTCGATCGAACAGATGCTCATCGTCGACAGCGTAAACGGTACGCCAAATTTTTCGGCGGCCTTCGCTGCCAGGATTTCGCCATCGGCATGCTGCATGCCGGTCAGGCCGGTCGGCGCCAGCGCGACCGGCATCGCTACCGGCAGCCCGACCATGGTCGAAGCCAGCGTTCTGTTTTCCATGTTGACGGCAACCCGCTGGCGAAATTTCATGCTCTGAAAATCGTCGTTGTTGGCGCGATAAGTGGACTCGCTCCACGAACCCGAATCGGCGTAATCGTAGAACATGCGCGGCACGCGCTTCTGCGCCAAAATGCGCAAATCTTCAATATTGGTGATAACGGACATTGTACTGTTCCTTCTGCTCAAACATTCGGGGCTACGCTACGCTGTTCTGGTGGACGGTGCTCAAGACGCGCCGGGGGTCAATGCATCATCGATCAGTTCGATCCAATGCCGCACCGGGGTCTCGGTGCCCGATTGCAAATGGGTCAGGCAACCGATGTTGGCCGATACGATCACTTCGGCGTCAGTGGCCGCCAGGTGCTTCAGTTTCTGGTCGCGCAGTTGCAGCGCCAGTTCCGGTTGCAACACCGAATAGGTGCCGGCCGAACCGCAGCAGATATGGCTGTCGCCGCACAGTTTGACGTCGACGCCGGCGGCGCGCAGTACGCCCTCAACCTTGCCGCGGATTTGCTGACCGTGCTGCAGCGTGCACGGCGGATGGTAGGCGACGCGCTGCTTGATCTTGCCGGCCAACTTGCGCTGCAACGGCAACTCGAAGTCGGGCAGAATTTCGGACAAGTCGCGCGTCATCGACGATATCAGCGCCGCCTTGTCGGCATAAGCGCTATCGTGCGCCAGCAAATGGCCGTACTCCTTGACCGCAACGCCGCAACCGGAAGCGGTCATCACGATCGCTTCGACCTGATCGACGCCGTTATGGCCCGACACATGCGGCCACCATGCGTCGACATTGCGCCGCATGTCGTCCAGGCCTGCATCCTGATCGTTCAAATGGTAGCGCAGCGCGCCACAGCAACCCGCTTTCGGAGCGATGATCAGCTGTACGTCCAGCGCATCGAGCACGCGCGCAGTCGCTGTATTGATGTTCGGGGCCATGCCTGGCTGCACGCAACCATCGAGCAGCAGCATCTTGCGCGCATGCTGGCGCACCGGCCAGCGTCCGGCGCTCTGGGGGCGCGGCAGTTTGTCTTGCAGCGGCTTGGACAGTATTGGTCGCAGCAACTGGCCCGCCTTCAGCACTGGCGTAAACAGCCACTTGCGCGGCAGCCCTTCCTTCAGCAACAGACGCTGCATGCGCTGTTGCAGCGGGCGCGACACTTGCTGCTCGACGACCTTGCGCCCGATGTCGACCAGGCGCCCGTATTGCACGCCCGACGGACAAGTGGTTTCGCAATTGCGGCATGTCAGGCAACGGTCCAGGTGGTTTTGGGTCTTGGCCGTGGCAGGCACGCCCTCCAGCACTTGCTTGATCAGATAGATGCGTCCGCGCGGGCCATCGAGTTCATCGCCCAGCAATTGGTACGTCGGGCAGGTCGCATTGCAAAAGCCGCAGTGCACGCAGCTGCGCAAAATGGCGTCGGCTTCCTGACCTTCGCGGGTGTTCTTGATGAAATCGGCGAGATTGGTTTGCATGTTCAGAGTTCCTTGTACATCCGGCCCGGATTGAAAATTCCGGCTGGATCAAATGCCAGTGTCAGGCGCTGGTGGATGCGCGCCAGAGCTGGCGTCAGCGGCTGAAAAACATCCACACTTGCGTCGCGCTTGCCCTTGAACCGCGTCGCGTGGCCGCCCGCGGCAGCGGCGATGGTGCGGATGCGAGTGGCCAGATCAGGGTCGGCAGCGGTATCGAGTTTCAACCAGCGCTGTGCGCCGCCCCACTCGATCAATTGCTGCCCTTTCAGCACCAACGCGCTGGCGTTGGATGGCACCGACAAGCGCCACAGACTGGCGCGGCCGGCAGTGACATCATC
>JBLHNV010000237.1:0-5012 GCA_047623125.1 Janthinobacterium sp.
TCGTCGGATTCCGGATTGGCGCCATAAGCATGGCCCAGATTGCGAAACTCAATGCGTGCCATGTGCAGTCTCCTTCGGGGCTCGGAGCAGCTTGCCCTCTGAATCAAACAGGAATAAGTGTTCGGGGCTGACCCCGGCTTGTACGACGACGCCGTTCTTGCACGCATGTACGCCCGGCAACTGCGCCACCAGGCCCGTGTCACCGTGGCTCAGATGGACATAGGTTTCCGAGCCGCTCAGCTCGGCCAGGTCGATGGTGCAATCGAGCCGGTTGGTTTGCGCCGCATTGGTGGAGAGGCTGATCTGATGGCAGCGAATGCCGACCTTGCATGCGGTGCCTGGCGCCAGTTCCAGCATCGGCTGTGCCATCTGAAAAATGGTGCCATCGGCCAGGCGCACCGACTGCGCATCTGCGACGCTGGCGTCGAGAATATTCATCGGAGGATCGTTGAATATGGCTGATGCGCGCACCGAAACGGGCTTGTTGTATGTGCTCAGCGTGGGGCCGGTTTGCAAGATGCGGCCGGCATCCATCACGATGGTATGGCCGCCGAGCAAAAGCGCTTCCTGCGGCTCGGTCGTCGCATACACCACCGTGGTCTCGCCATCGGTAAACAACGACGTCAATTCCGTGCGCAATTCTTCGCGCAACTTGTAGTCGAGATTGACCAGCGGTTCGTCCAGCAGCACCAGCGGCGCGCGCTTGACCAGCGCGCGGGCCAGCGCACAACGCTGTTGCTGGCCACCGGACAGCGCGCCCGGCAAGCGCTGCAGCAGATGACTGATATGCAGTTTTTCGGCGATCGCGCTCACGCGCTGGTGCAGTTCGTCTTTCGAACAGCGCTGCAGGCGCAGCGGCGCAGCGATGTTTTCATAGACCGTCATCGCCGGGTAATTGACGAATTGCTGATACACCATCGCCAGCTTGCGCTCGCGCACGCTGACGCCGGTGACATCCTTGCCATCGACCAGAACCCGGCCCGCTGTCGGCCGGTCCAGCCCTGCAATGACCCGCATCAGCGATGTCTTGCCAGCCTGCGTCGGCCCGAGCAGCACATTGATGCTACCGGGCACGAGTTCCAGGTCCAGCGGGTAAAGGTAGGCCTCCGGACCCACCCTCAGGCTTATTTGGCTAAGCTCCAATTTCACGTTATGTCTCCTTATGCTCACGATGATGCGTGATGCGTTTTCTATTGCGCCATCCATTGGCCCAGCCACTGCTCCAATCGTGTCACATGGTGCGCCTGGCAATACAGGCCACACTTGGTTCTGCGCCACAACATGTCTTCGGCACTGCGGGCCCATTCCACGTTGAACAAATAGCGCGCTTCCTGTTCATGCAGGCCGGGGGTGAGTTCTTCGCCCAGATCCGCCATGCACGTTGCGCCATCGAGCATGCGCACTGCCCGCGTACCGTAACAGCGCACATAGCGCTGCGCCAGCTTTTCTGGCAGCCATCCATGTTCACGCGAAAATTGCTGCGCAAACGTCGCAAAATCATAGGTTGCCACCAACACACCCGCCTGCTGCAAGTCACCGCCTGGCAGCGGTGCGCTGGCGGTCCAGTCGGGCGCGCTGCTGCCAAGGCGCGGCAATAACATCGCCAGCGCTTCTTCGGACAGCTTGCGGTAGGTGGTGATCTTGCCACCCCAGACATTCAAGAATGGGGGAATCTTGTCGTCGCATTCGAGCAGGTAGTCGCGCGTCACTGCAGCGGCACTTTGCGCGCTGTCGTCGAGCAACGGGCGCACGCCGGAATACGTCCAGACCACGTCCTGGGTAGTGATTTGCTTGTTGAAGTAGCGGTTCGCTATCTCGCACAAGTACGTGATTTCATCATCGCTGATCTTCACCTGCCCCGGATCGCCGGTATATTCCAGGTCGGTGGTGCCGATCAGCGTGAAGTCGTCCTGATACGGAATCGCGAAGATGATGCGCTTGTCCGGATTCTGGAAAATGTAGGCGTAAGGATGATCGAACAGGCGCGGCACGATGATGTGACTACCCTTGATCAGCCGCAAATCGTGCGTGGTGGTGGTACCGTCACTGCCAGTGCCGGTCTTGCCTGCGGCAGCGCTGGCGAATTTCGCCGTCCACGGACCGGCCGCATTGACGATCGCGCGCGCCTTGATGTCGATGCGGCCATGCTGTTTACTATCGAGCGTCGCGTGCCAGCCCTCGCCTTCACGCTGCACATCAACGCACTTGGTGCGACTCAGAATCTGCGCGCCGCGCTCGCTGGCATCGAGCGCATTGAGCACCACCAGACGGGCATCATCGACCCAGCCATCGGAATACACAAAGCCCTTGCGGTAATTGCCCTTCAACGGCGCGCCGGCGACATGCTTTGACAATGCCACGCCTTGCGATGCGGGCAGAAATTCGCGCTTCGCCAGATGGTCGTACAGAAACAGCCCGGCGCGTATCATCCAGGCCGGACGCTGCCCTGCATCGTGCGGCATCACAAACCGCAGCGGCCACATGATGTGTGGCGCCGAACGCAGCAACAACTCGCGCTCCTGCAGCGCCTTGCGCACCAGTTTGAATTCGTAATACTCCAGATAGCGCAGACCGCCGTGAATCAGCTTGGTGCTGGCCGACGACGTATGCTGGGCCAGGTCGTGCTGCTCGCACAAGATGACGCGCAAACCGCGGCCGGCGGCATCGCGCGCGATGCCGGCGCCATTGATGCCGCCGCCAACGACCAGAAGGTCGCAGTCCTGTTGCTGTTTGAAGGTCGATTCCATCACTCTCCCGGGAGCGCCTCAATGGCGCTGATTACTTGCTATAAATGTCTGTACTCATTGCCACCATGACGCGGCTGACCAGCGGCAGTAACACGCATTTGACCAGCAGCGGGCTGTGGCCCCGAATAAAGCGTGTAAATGAACCGCAATGAGCTTAAAATGAACAATAACGAATTTTTAATTCTACGCTACTGGCTGAACTAACCAGAGATAATTCTTCTTTATTATTCACTATTTTTCATTTACGTTCAAAATATGATCATGATTCCTCGCCATCGCCAATTGCTGGACCATCTGCACCAGCACGGCGACACTTCCGTTGAAGATCTCGCCAGACTGCTCTGCGTGACCACACAAACCATACGGCGCGACATTCGCGAACTCGGCGATGCCGGTTTACTGGCGCGCTATCACGGTGGCGCCGGCATAGCGACGGCATCGACGGTCGAAAACATCGATTACGCCGAACGGCGCGTCATGAACAGTGATGCCAAGCGGCGCATCGGCGAACTGGCCGCGACCTGCGTCGAACATGGGCGCTCACTGATCATCAATATCGGCACCACGACCGAAGAGGTATCGAAAGCGCTGCTGCAACACGATGGCATACGGGTCGTGACCAATAACTTGAACGTGGCATCGATCCTGTCCAACAATCCACGCGCGGAGGTGATCGTGGCCGGCGGTCTGGTGCGCAAGCGCGACCGCGGCATCGTCGGCGAAGCGACGATCGACTTCATGCGCCAGTTCAAGGTCGATGTCGGCATCATCGGCGTGTCCGGCATCGAGGCCGACGGCACACTGCTCGATTACGATTACCGCGAAGTGCGCGTCACGCAAGCGATCATCGAGCAATCAAGGGAAGTCTGGCTGGTCGCGGACCATACCAAGTTCGGGCGCCATGCGCTGGTACGGATGGGAAATATCGGACAGATCGACAAGTTTTTCACCGACTTGCCGGTGCCGCAAGACATGCAGCAGGCATTCGATGATGCCGGCGTTGAAGTGCGCGTGGCGAGCGCAGACTGACTTGCAAAAAAAGGGCCAGCGGCCCTTTTTTTGCAACCTGCTTCAGGCAGCTGCCTGATGGCGCTCTTGTGCGTGCCTGGCTGGCATGTCCTTGTTTGGCTTGCCAGTACTTAATTCGGGCTCAGCTGAACCCGAAGTTCGCCGCCCGGATGCGCGGCGCTGTGCACATTGACGTACAGATTGCCCGCCATGTAACTGGCGTATTGTGCATCAGTCAATGTCGCGCCGTCAGGCACCGCAAACTGCTCATCGGACATTTTGGTCAGCGGCAAGATGACGGGGCCGTTCGCGCCGGCTGCAGCCATATGGATATGCGCAGCGGTCGGCTTCAAACCGGAAACGTTGACCTTGCCGGTGACGGTTTTGTTGGAGGCGACCCACACTGTGCTGCTGCCGGTGGCGGTACTGGCGTTGGCCGGCACTTCATTGGCACCGCTAAGATACGCGCCTGCGCCCATCGCCATCGACGTCGGTACTTCATGCTTCATACCCATCGAAGAGCAGCCGGCAACCAATAGCACGGCGCCCAGCAATGCGGCCAATCGGGTATTTTTGATGATATTTTTCATTGATAGCTCCCTGTGATGGTGATTGAGTGACAAAAATCCATTCTACACGGCAAGCCTGTATTTTGCAGAGCGGCACGCCAGCGCAGGTGGTACAGAAGCTCGGGTTATCCAGATTACCTGACAAACATAAGCGCGCTCAGTACGCAAGCGGGCCTTGGCATATAATCATCACAGCGCAGGCATCAATGGATCGAGCAGTTCTGGCGACGATGGCGTGGCATGCCCAGGTGCGTCATGTTGCATGCTGATTCAGCACTGCATGCGGACATGGCGCGAAGTGCGACTCCAAAGCTTGCACTGATGCGCTTGTCCTGTCTGGATCCATTCCCATTAGCCAAAAAAGCTACCTCCGATGAAAATTGACAACCTGGATCACCTGGTACTCACCGTAAAAGATATCGAGGCCAGCGCCTCTTTCTATTCAAAAGTTCTGGGCATGGACATCATTATTTTTGGTGACCATCGAAAAGCGCTGACTTTTGGTGCACAAAAAATCAACCTGCATCAGCACAAAAAAGAGTTCGAACCAAAAGCGCAACAACCTACGCCTGGCTCGGCTGATTTATGCTTCATCACGTCAGTGCCGATAGCTGAAGTGGCAAGCCACCTCTCTTCGTGCAACGTTGTCGTCATTGAGGGGCCGGTTCAGCGCACAGGAGCAACAGGG
>JBLHNV010000238.1:0-4992 GCA_047623125.1 Janthinobacterium sp.
ATCTTCCTGCTGATGGGCTGGACCGGGGGCCAATACTATGTGACGGCGCTGTCGGTGGGCGCCATCGTGTGCATCGCGGCCAGCAATGCCGGCACCACGTCGCAGGATTTGAAGACCGGCTACCTGGTCGGTTCCACACCGCGCCTGCAGCAGTACGCGATTCTGGTCGGCGCCTTGTCATCGGCTTTGGTGCTCGGTCCCATCTTGCTCAAACTTAATGACGCCAGCACCGTGTATGTGCCGGCGGCCCAGGTGGCGCCCGGCGTCACGGTCGATGCCGCCACGCTGGCAAGCTTGACGACGACGGCACGCCTGCAAGGGCCGCAGGCGAAGGATGATCTTAATGTCTACAAGGTCTGGCAGAAAACCGGTACAGCGGGAGGCCCTGCCGGAAAATACCTGGTGGGTATCGATGGCAAGCTCGCTTATCTGGTCGATCCGGGCATCAACGGCGCCTACAGCACGCGCCCGGACGGCTCCGAGGTCAAGAAATACGATGCGCCGAAAGCCGTTTTGATGTCCTACATCATCAAGGGAATACTTGACCGGCAATTGCCATGGTCGCTGGTGCTGTTCGGCGTGATGATCGCGCTGGTGCTGGAAATGGCCGGTATTGCTTCGCTGGCATTTTCGGTCGGCGTCTATTTGCCGCTGTCGTCGACGGCGCCGATCTTTGTCGGCGGCGCAATTCGGGCGCTGGCCGACCGGCGCAACGGCAAGCTCAAGCACAATGCCGGCTTGAACCAGGAAGAAATGCAAGCGGCCGGCGATCGCAGTTCCGGCGTGCTGATGGCGTCCGGCTACATCGCCGGCGGCGCGCTGGCCGGCATTATCATCGCGGTCACGGCCGGTATCCTGACCAACTTCGACCAGGCGATGAGCAACTGGGCCGAACACGGCAATCCTTTCTATCAGGGCAGTAATGCGGATGCATTGTCGCTGCTGCCGTATGCGCTGCTCGCCTTTTTGCTGTACTGGTTTGCGCGCGAAAAAAAGATGCAATAAGCCAAAAAATAAAGAAGACGCAACAAAAAAGATGCAATAAAAAAGACGCAAGCGCCGGGTCAGCGGCGCCGCCACACCGCATCAATCGCGGCCAGCGCGGTCGCGATCACCGGGTCGGCGCTGCGCGATTTGAGGCAGACAAAGCTCAGCACGCAGTTCAGGCTGACCTGGTCGGCGATGACAAGGCCGTGCGCCTGCGCTTCGCGCAGCGCGATCTGTTCGCGCACCAGGCTCAGACCGGCGCCGGACTTGACCAGATCCAGCATCGATGCTTCCTGGTCGACCATCGCCACCCATCTCGGCAAGGTGCCGGACTGCGCTTTGAACACGCGCGCCAGCAGCCGGTGATGGATCGATGCCGGCGGCGTTCCCAGCCACGGCAACGACGCCAGCGCTTTCCAGTCGCGTCCCAGCACTTGCGGTTCCCAGCCGACCGGCGCCACCACGCGATAGGTAAAACTGGTCAGCGTCCGAGTTTCCAGCGCGCCGCGCGATTCATGGCCCAGGCCAGGGTCCGGATTGGCTTGCTCAGGCGAGTCGAGATAGAAGCCGACGTCGAGTTCGCCGCGCAAGACTCGGGCGACGACATCGCCGCTCATGCCGTGCGACAGCGTGATGTCGATCCGGTGCCCGAACTCCAGCAGCGCGGTCAGCAATGCTCCCAGGCGCGTGAACTCGGGATCGAGGATGGTGCCGATCGCCAGGCTACCGCACACTTCGTTGTTCATGCGGGCGGCCGCTGCCTTGAATTCTTGCTGTGCATCCAGCACTTTTTCCGCCAGCAGCAACAAGACGGCACCGTTCTGGGTCAGGCTCATGCCGCGCGGCGTGCGCGTGAACAATACGAGCCCGGTTTCCTGTTGCAAACGCTTGATCTGCAAGCCGACCGCCGGCTGCGTCAGGTGCAGCAGCTCGGCGGCGCGGGTCTGGCTGCCCTCGCGCGCGACGGCGGCAAAGACTTTGAATGTCTGGATATCCATGGTCTATAAAAATTTCTTATATTGCATCCAAGTATTTCTGCTTGGATTTTTGATCGAGTCGGATGTAGAGTAAAGCAATAGTGGATTTTACAGACAATCAAAAAGGAAAAAACATGAGCATCGCAAATACAGAATCGACGACATCGATAGGTCACGTGATTGGCGGCGTTGTTACTCAGGGCGCATCAACGCGCTCGCAAGACGTGTTCAATCCAGCCACTGGCTCGGTGACCGGCAAGGTCGCGCTGGCCAGCTCTGCTGATGTGGCTGCCGCGGTAGCTGCGGCGCAGGCGGCCTTTCCTGCCTGGGCCGACACGCCGCCGATTCGCCGTTCACGCATGATGTTCAAGTTTCTCGGTTTGCTCAATCTGAACAAGGATGCACTGGCGCGCGCCATCACGCTGGAGCACGGCAAGGTATTTAGCGACGCTCAAGGCGAAGTTGACCGCGGCATCGACATTGTCGAATTCGCCTGTGGCATTCCGCAATTGCTCAAGGGCGATTACACCGACCAGGTGTCGACCGGCATGGATAACTGGACTTTGCGCCAGCCGCTGGGCGTTGTGGCCGGCATTACGCCGTTCAACTTCCCTGTGATGGTGCCGATGTGGATGTTTCCGCTGGCTATTGCCGCCGGTAATACCTTCATTTTGAAGCCAAGCCCGATCGATCCGAGCGTATCGCTGTTGATCGCCGATCTGATGAAACAAGCCGGCTTCCCGGATGGTGTTTTCAACGTGGTGCAAGGCGACAAGGAAGCGGTTGACGCTTTGCTGACGCATCCGGATGTGAAAGCACTGTCGTTCGTCGGCAGCACACCAATTGCCAATTACATTTATGAAACAGGCGCCCACCACGGCAAGCGCGTGCAAGCACTGGGCGGCGCCAAGAACCACATGCTGGTGATGCCCGATGCGGACATCGAGAAAGCGGTCGACGCCCTGATCGGCGCTGCCTACGGATCGGCCGGCGAGCGTTGCATGGCGATCAGCGTCGCTGTGCTGGTCGGCGATGTCGCCGACAAGGTCATCCCTTTGCTGATCGAGCGCACAAAGGCGTTGAAGATCAAAAATGGTATCGAGTCGGATGCGGAGATGGGCCCAATCGTCACCAAGACGGCGCTCGATCGCATCGTCGGCTACATCGACACCGGCGTAGCCGAGGGTGCCGAACTGCTGGTCGATGGCCGCGCGCAGCAAGTGGCAGGGCATGAAAATGGTTTCTGGCTGGGCGGCACGCTGTTCGACCATGTGACAGCTGACATGCGCATCTACAAGGAAGAAATTTTCGGACCGGTGCTCGCTTGCGTGCGCGTCAACGATTTCGCCGAAGGCGTGAAGCTGATCAATGCCCACGAATTTGGTAACGGCGTGAGCTGCTTCACGCGCGATGGCAACGTGGCGCGCGAATTTGGTCGCCGCATCGAGGTCGGCATGGTCGGCATCAACGTGCCGATTCCCGTGCCGATGGCGTGGCATGGTTTCGGCGGTTGGAAAAAATCGTTGTTCGGCGATACCCATGCCTACGGCGAGGAAGGCGTGCGCTTCTACACCAAGCAAAAAAGCATCATGCAGCGCTGGCCCGAAAGCATCGAAAGCGGTGCCGAATTTGTCATGCCCACCGCTAAATGACACAAACTGAAATGAAGCAGGCAGGCGCTGCCACTGGCGCGCCTGCCGAGCAATTCGATTACGTGATCGTCGGCGCCGGCACTGCCGGCTGCCTGCTCGCGAACCGGCTCAGTGCGGACCCGAAGGTGCGGGTGCTCCTGATCGAAGCCGGACGCAAGGATGATTACCATTGGATCCACATCCCGGTCGGTTACCTGTATTGCATCGGCAATCCACGTACCGACTGGCTGTACAACACGCAGCCCGAAGCCGGCTTGAACGGGCGCGCGCTGCGCTATCCGCGCGGCAAGACGCTGGGCGGCAGTTCCAGCATCAACGGCATGATTTACATGCGCGGCCAGAGCCGCGACTATGACAGCTGGGCTGACGCGACCGGCGACGATGCATGGACGTGGGACAATTGCCTGCCCGATTTCAAGCGCCATGAATCACATTACAAACTCGATGCCCAAGCGCATGCCGGTGCTTCTGGCAATGCGCCCACTGCCGATTTTGCCAGCCTGCATGGCAGCAAAGGTGAATGGCGGGTCGAAAAGCAGCGCCTGAAGTGGGAAATCCTTGATGCGTTTGCGCATGCTGCGCAACAAGCGGGCATTCCGGCGACCGACGATTTCAATCGTGGCGACAACGAAGGCGTTGCCTATTTCGAAGTCAACCAGAAGAGCGGCTGGCGCTGGAATACGGCCAAAGCTTTCTTGCGCCCTTTGTGCGCCGCCCGCCCCAATTTCACGTGCTGGGTCAAGTCGCAGACCAGCGCCCTGAAGTTTGAACGCGCACTCGATGGCCAGTTGCGCTGCATCGGCGCCACCGTACAGCGTGATGGCGTCATGGTGGATGCGCTGGCAAAACGCGAAGTGATTCTGTGCGCAGGGGCCATCGGCTCGCCGCAGATATTGCAACTGTCAGGCATCGGTCCGGCAGACTTGCTGCAGCGCCACGGGATCGACGTCTTGCTGGACGCGCCCGGAGTGGGCGCCAATTTGCAAGATCATCTGCAGATCCGTACCGTCTTCAAGGTGCAGCACGTGAAGACGCTGAACACGATGGCCAACAGTTTATGGGGCAAGGCGGCGATCGGCCTTGAATATGCATTCAAGCGTACCGGCCCGATGAGCATGGCGCCGTCGCAGCTGGGCGCGTTTACCCGCAGCGATCCGTCGCAGCCCCACGCCAACCTTGAATACCATATACAGCCGTTGAGTCTGGAGGCATTCGGCGAACCGCTGCACCGCTACAATGCGTTGACCGCCAGCGTTTGCAATCTGAACCCGACCAGTCGCGGTTCGGTCCAGATCTGCGACCGCGACTTCAATGTGGCGCCTTTGATTGCACCTAACTATCTGAGTACGCAAGAAGATCGTCAGGTGGCCATCGAT
>JBLHNV010000239.1:0-4981 GCA_047623125.1 Janthinobacterium sp.
ATCACTGATGACCATGGCCGCGAGCGCGAGCGTCACAAGGTGCCTTACGGTGCCACGCTGATCGTCAAGGATGGTCTGGTCATCAAAGCCGGTACTGCACTGGCGAGCTGGGATCCGTTGACTCGTCCGATCATCACCGAATACGCCGGTCTGGTGCGTTTCGAGAATGTTGAGGAAGGCGTCACCGTGGCCCGTCAGGTTGACGATGTGACTGGTCTGTCGACGCTGGTGGCGATTGATGCCAAGCGCCGCGGTTCGCTGACCAAGACGCTGCGTCCACAGGTCAAACTGATCAACGAAGTAGGCGAAGAAGTCAAAATCGCCGGCACCGAACACTCGGTGGCGATCGGTTTCCAGGTTGGCGCGCTGATCATGGTCAAGGATGGTCAGGCGGTATCGGTCGGCGAAGTGCTGGCGCGTATCCCGACCGAATCGCAAAAGACACGCGACATCACCGGTGGTTTGCCGCGTGTGGCCGAGTTGTTCGAAGCGCGTTCGCCGAAGGATGCCGGTATGCTGGCCGAAGTGACCGGTACGGTCGCGTTCGGCAAGGAAACCAAGGGCAAGCAGCGTCTGGAAATTACGGACATGGATGGCAACAAGCACGAGTTCCTGATCACCAAGGACAAGCAAGTGCTGGTCCATGACGGCCAGGTCGTCAACAAGGGTGAGATGATCGTGGACGGCCCGGCCGATCCGCAAGACATCTTGCGTTTGCTGGGTATCGAAGCGCTGGCGCGT
Organism: Janthinobacterium sp.; assembly: GCA_047623125.1. GTDB lineage: Bacteria > Pseudomonadota > Gammaproteobacteria > Burkholderiales > Burkholderiaceae_D > Janthinobacterium. The sequence goes on from JBLHNV010000239.1 coordinate 742, forward strand.
TACATCGTCGACGAAGTGCAAGACGTGTACCGTCTGCAAGGCGTGAAGATCAACGACAAGCACATCGAAGTGATCGTGCGTCAGATGCTGCGTCGGGTCCAGATCGTCGATGCCGGCGATGCCAACTACATCATCGGCGAACAAGTCGAGCGTTCGGAATTGCTCGATGAAAACGACCGTGTAATGGCTGCAGGCAAGATTCCTGCGACGTATGACAACGTGTTGCTGGGTATTACCAAAGCGTCCTTGTCGACCGATTCGTTCATCTCGGCTGCATCGTTCCAGGAAACCACCCGCGTATTGACCGAAGCGGCGATCATGGGCAAGCGCGACGGCTTGCGCGGCTTGAAGGAAAACGTCATTGTCGGCCGCCTGATTCCGGGCGGTACTGGCCTGGCGTTCCATCGTGCCCGCAAAGAAAAAGCAGCATGGGAAATGGAAGAGCGCAACGCCTTGCTGCAATCGGAAAAAGCGGCGCATGTCGACGAAGCCGAGACCGCAGACTTTGCAGCTCCGCACGACGACGAAGCGTAATATCGCTGTAGTGTGATGCAAAAAAGGCCCCGAAGAGCAATCTTCGGGGCCTTTTTTTATTGGCTTGCCGCATCCAGGTTTCCGTACCCGGACGCGCTGGCGTCAAGCCGACTTCGCTTTGAGCTGCATCCCGGCAGTGAACTGCATGGCTTGCGCCGGCACTTCGGAGCGCGCCAGTTTGCGCGCTACCTTGCCCTCTTCGCTATTCCAGAAATGCGCATCGGTGGCGTTGATGCGCTCCGCCACGTTTTCCAGATGGCGGTGCGCCGCGGCCCGCGCGCCAGCGGTATCCTGGCGTGCGATCGCGGCGGCGATCGCACCGTGCTCTTCCTTCAATTGGCCACTGAATTCTTCGCGCTGCGCTGCGCTGGTGCGCCCGATGCTGATCGCAGCGCGCAGAAACTGCCTCAAAAATTGCAGCAGCGACGTGTACAAGGGATTGCCGCTGGCCTCGGAAATGGCCGTGTGAAACGCCAGGTCCTGTTCGACGCCATCCTGGCCGTTGGCCACTGCTTCGTCGATCGCCAGCAGCGCCAGATGGATTTGTGCATTTTGCGCTTCGCTGCGGCGCTCGGCCGCCAGCGCTGCCATCTCCGCTTCCAGTCCGCGCCGCAGTTCGATCACGCGCAGCACTGCTTGCATCGCATCCTTCATGTCGACATCGATGCGAAACGGCGCCGATACGCTTGCGCCAAGCACGACTGTGCCGCTGCCCTGACGCGTTTCAACCATGCCTTCGGATTTCAGGCGCGATACCGCTTCGCGGATCACGGTGCGGCTGACCGCGAAGCGCTGCGCCAGCACCAGTTCGGAGGGCAGTCGCGCATCGACCGCAAACTCGCCGCTCTTGATTTTCTGGGCCAGAACTTCGGTCACGCGGTCGGCCAGCGTGCCGCCAGTGGCGATCGGTTCGCCTTGAGGGGCGGGTTGAGGGGCGTGCTGAGGTTCGCTTGGCAGTGCAGGTGTGTTCTTCTGTTCGCTTTGCATATGGGTCAGGTCAACCATGGTTGCCTCCGTTTGAATTTGACCACCTTCCGGTTAAAACTTGTCTGATGTATTGACATGATACAGCTTTCTTTTTATACTGAAAAGTTGTATGACAAGTTAATGTGCCCTCACAATCTCGCCTTGCCTGCCGCAGAAAATGCCTGAGCCGGCAGCGCCGTTGCGCTAGCGGGAGCGGTGCGGGTGTGCAAAAAAGTGCGCTAGATAAATTCAAGAGCGCGACACAACTTTCGGGAATCAGCATGATATCGAAGCACAGGAACCCGGCATGAACCTGCCATCGCAAGCGCCGTTCGATCCGGCCCGCCAACTCGCCGTAGTCGCCGCGCTGCGCGCCGTGTTACCCGAACGCTGCGTGTTGTTCGATGTCGAAGACACCCGGCCCTACGAGTGTGATGGCCTGGCTGCTTATCGCCAGTTGCCGATGGTCGTTGCGCTACCCGACACCGAAGAGCAAGTCGTTGCGGTTTTGAATGTTTGCCGCACTTTGCAAGTGCCGATCGTGCCGCGCGGCGCCGGCACCGGACTGTCGGGCGGTGCGATGCCGATCCACGATGGCGTGGTGCTGTCGACGGCGCGCATGAACCGTATCGTGCGCGTTGATCCGCTGTCGAGGACTGCGGTGCTGCAGCCGGGCGTGCGCAACCTGGCCATTTCCGAGGCCGCCGCCCAGCATTCTCTTTACTATGCGCCCGATCCATCGTCGCAGATTGCTTGCACGATAGGCGGCAACGTGGCCGAGAATTCCGGCGGCGTGCATTGCCTCAAATACGGCTTGACGGTGCATAACGTGCTGCGCGTGCGCGTAGCCACCATCGACGGCGATGTCGTCGAACTGGGCAGCGCTGCGCTGGATGCGCCCGGCCTTGATTTGCTGGCCGTTTTCATCGGTTCCGAAGGCATGCTCGGCATCGTCACCGAAGTGACCGTCAAGCTGGTCCCGAAGCCGGCGACTGCGCGTGTGATCATGGCGTCGTTCGGCGACATCGTCACCGGCGGCAATGCGGTGGCCGACGTGATCGCGGCCGGCATCATTCCGGCCGGGCTGGAAATGATGGACCAGACTTCGTCGCGCATGGTCGAGCCATTTTGCAAGGCCGGTTATGACCTTGATGCCGCCGCGATCCTGTTGTGCGAATCGGATGGCACGGTCGAGGAAGTCGAAGAGGAAATCGGGCGCATGACGGCCGTGCTGGAAGGTGCTGGCGCCAGCGCCATTCTGGTATCGCAATCGGAAGCGGAGCGCATGAAGTTCTGGTCCGGTCGCAAGAATGCCTTCCCGGCCGCGGGCCGCATTTCGCCCGATTACTACTGCATGGATGGCACGATACCGCGCAAGCGGCTGGCCGAAGTGCTGACTGGTATCGCGCGCATGGAAGTCGAGCACGGGCTGCGCTGTGCCAACGTATTCCACGCCGGTGATGGCAATTTGCACCCGTTGATCCTGTTCGATGCCAACCTGCCCGGTGAATTCGAGCGCGCTGAAGCGTTCGGCGCCGAGATACTGGCGCTGTGCGTGGCCGTCGGCGGCACCATCACCGGTGAACACGGGGTCGGCATCGAGAAGATCAATTCGATGTGCGTGCAGTTTTCCAGCGCCGAGCTGGAAGCCTTTTTTGCCGTCAAGCGTGCTTTCGATCCGGCCCGTTTGCTCAATCCGGACAAGGCCATCCCGACGCTGAACCGCTGCGCCGAATTCGGCAAGATGCATGTCGCCGGTGGCCAATTGAAGTTCGCGCATCTGCCGCGTTTTTAGGAGCTCCTTTGCAAGCTATCGTTGAACAATACAAAAGCCAGATCCAGTCCGCTACTGCCGACAAGAGTCCGTTGCGCCTGCGCGGCGGCGGCAGCAAGGATTGGTATGGTGAAACACCGGTTGGTGCGCTGCTCGATACGCGCGCTTACGCCGGCATCATCGATTATGAGCCGACTGAACTGGTCATCACGGCGCGCTGCGGAACCCCGCTGGCGCAGATCGAAGCGGCATTGGCTGAGCAGCGCCAGATGCTGGCGTTCGAGCCGCCGCATTTTGGACCCGGTGCGACGCTGGGCGGCATGCTCGCTTGCGGCTTGTCCGGCCCGCGCCGTGCCAGCGCCGGTGCACTGCGCGACTTCGTGCTGGGCGCGGTACTGATGGATGGCCGCGGCGAGCGCCTCGCCTTCGGCGGTCAGGTCATGAAAAACGTGGCCGGCTACGACGTGTCGCGCTTGCTGGCCGGGGCCATGGGTACGCTGGGTCTGGTGCTGGAAGCGTCGCTGAAGGTGTTGCCACTGCCGTTTGCCGAAACCACATTGCGTTTTGCGATGAGCGAAATCGATGCGCTGACCAAGCTCAATGCCTGGGCTGGCCAGCCGCTGCCAATCTCGGCCAGCTGCTGGCACGATGGTGTGCTGACGCTGCGCCTGTCGGGCGCGCAAGCGGCAGTCAATGCAGCGCGCCAGAAACTGGGCGGCGATATTGTCAACGATGCTGCTGCGTTCTGGCTGACCTTGCGTGAGCAGACTCATCCATTTTTTGCCGATGATGTCACTGCCGGCCGCGCCAGTCTGTGGCGCTTGTCGGTGCCATCCAACGCCAGCGCGTTGGTGCTGAAAGGGCAGCAATTGATCGAGTGGGGCGGCGCACAGCGCTGGTTGAAACTCGATGCCGCTGCCGACCCTGATCTGGCCACTCGCATCCGCACCATCGCCGCTGCCGCGG
>JBLHNV010000240.1:0-4949 GCA_047623125.1 Janthinobacterium sp.
CGCTCGCCAGCGCATGGTGTATGCCCCAGACGGTGCCCAGCAATCCGACGAAAGGCGCGGTCGATCCGATCGAAGCGAGCACCGTCAAGCCCCCTTCGAGGCGCTGCGTGACGCGCAATATTGCGCCGCGCAATATGCGCGTCGCCTGCTCACCGGTATCGACTGCTGCGCCTAGTTGTACGCTGGCAGAGGCGCTGGCCGTCGGGTGGACTGCCTGCGCCAGCGGCAGGTAGACCCGATCAAGGTCTGCCAGCGCCAGTTGTGCCATCGCGTCGGGCATCGTCGGCGCAGCCCAGAAGGCTTCGATGGCGCTGCTGCTGCGGCCGATGCGCCATGCGCTCCACGCTTTTGAAAAGATCAGATACCAGCTCAGCAGCGACATCAGCAGCAGCACGCAAGCTACCGCATGGCTGATGCCATCGCCTTGCGACCAGTAGCGCGCCAGGCTGAATTGATACGGGTCCGGATTCATGGCACCGATTTCAGCGCCAACACGTCCTGCATGTCAAACAAGCCACTGTGCTTGCCGACCAGGAAGCGCGCGGCGCGCAAGGCGCCCTGCGCATAGGTGGCGCGGCTGCTCGACTTGTGGCTGATTTCGATGCGCTCGCCGATGCCGGCAAACAGCACCGTATGGTCGCCGACGATGTCACCGCCACGGATCGTCGCAAAACCGATCGTCGACGGATCGCGCGCGCCGGTCACGCCTTCGCGCCCGTAGACGGCGCATTGCTTCAGATCGCGCCCCAGCGCGTCGGCGATCACTTCACCCATCTTCAAGGCGGTGCCCGATGGCGCATCGACCTTGTGGCGGTGGTGCGCCTCGACGATTTCGATGTCGTAGCCTTCGGACAAGCTCAAGGCGGCCAATTCCAGCAGTTTCAGCGTCACATTCACGCCCACGCTCATGTTGGGCGCGAACACGATCGCGATCTTTTGCGCCGCTTGCGCGATCGCGGCCTTGCCGGCATCATCGAAACCGGTGGTACCGATGATCATGTTGATGCCATGCTGGGCGCAATACGCCAGATGCCGCAGCGTGCCTTCGGGGCGGGTGAAATCGATCAGGCAATCTGCCCCGGCGAGGCCGAGTTCGAGATCGGATTCGATCGTCACGCCGCCCGCCTTGCCGAGGAACGCGGCACCATGCTGGCCAATGCTCGGGCTGCCTGTGACATCGAGTGCGCCGGCCAGCGTGGCATCGGGCGCATCTTCGACGGCTTCGATCAGGATACGGCCCATGCGCCCACCGGCACCGGCGATGGCGATTTTCAATTCAGACTTCAGTTCGGACATAAGCCACTTTCAAGCGGTAACATGAATAAAGCAATATTATTGTTTCGGAGCGCCAACCTTGGCCGGCCTTTGCGTCAGCGGCATGTCGGCGCTCGGCGCCTCTGCCGGAACCGTTCCGGCGATGCGCGCGATGTACTCTTTCTCAGTCGGCAAATTGCCACCATCATAGCGATCCACCTTGCCATTCTTGAAAAACACGGTCACGTTGCTGGTCGTGACTTCGCCATTGCCCTTGGCCAGCCGGAACAGGTAATCCCAGCGCTCGGCATGGAATATATCGGTCAACAACGGCGTGCCGAGGACGAAGCGGACCTGATCGCGCGTCATGCCAGGCTTCAATTGCGACAGCATTTCCTGCGAAACAAAATTGCCCTGCTGAATCGCCGGACGATATGGCGAAAAGATCCACAGGAATTTTTGCAGCGACGTCGCGCGGGTCGTTTGCGCCCCGCTTTCGGTCGCGGCAACCGATGGCGCTTCAGCCGAAGTGGTGCCAGCCCCGGTGAAACTGGCGCAGCCCGAAATCGACAGCGCAACGCAGATGGCGCCGACAAACAGCGGGGAATGACGATGCAGACGATCAAAAAATGAGTCCGGTACAGCCTGGGTGACGCGCATAAGTAACCTCAATTCGATTGAGCGGAAGTGCAAAAACACTATATGATAATGCACATAAACCAGATGCGAGCAACAAACATGAGCAACAATCCTTCCGATCTCAAGGCCAGCGGCCTCAAAGCCACCCTGCCGCGCCTGAAGATACTCGACATCTTTCAAAGCAGCCCGGTGCGCCACCTGACGGCCGAAGATGTCTACAAGATCCTGCTGGCCGAAAACATGGATGTCGGACTAGCCACCGTCTACCGCGTGCTGACCCAGTTCGAACAGGCAGGATTACTGAACCGCAACCACTTTGAAACCGGCAAGGCGATTTTCGAAATCAACGAAGGATCACACCACGACCATCTGGTGTGTCTCGACTGCGGACGCGTCGAGGAATTCTTCGATGCCGAGATCGAATCGCGGCAAGAAAAAGTGGCCTGCGAACGCGGCTTTGCGATTGCCGAGCACGCTCTGGCGATCTACGGCAATTGCGTCAAGACCGACTGCCCGCACCGCAACTGAGACCTGACAACGGCAAAGTAACCTGGACCATCAGGTCTGGCTGAGCGCATTCGAGAGCAGTTTGGCGGTGATGTCGACGATCGGAATCACACGCTCGTAAGCCATCCGTGTCGGCCCGATGACGCCCAGCGTGCCAACGATCTTTCCATGCATTTCATACGGCGCTGTGACCACGCTCATTTCATCCATCGGCACCAGATTCGATTCGCCGCCAATAAAAATCTGCACCCCGGTCGCCTTGCTGGACACATTGAGCAATTGCATCAGCACTGTTTTTTGCTCGAACATGTCGAACATCTGGCGCAGCGACGTCATGTTCGACGCCAGATCGCTGACGCTGAGCAAGTTGCGCTGACCGGCGATCACCATCGCATCGGTATCGTCGGTCATCGCTTCACTGCCCGCCGCTACCGCAGCCTGCATCAGACTGCCCATATCGTCGCGCAACTGGCGCAGTTCACCTTGCAAGCGGGTGCGTACCGCATCGAATGACAAGCCGCCGTAATTCTGGTTGATGTAGTTGGCCGACTGCACCAACTGGGCCGGCGTGTAGTCGGCATCGGTCAGCAACAGCCGGTTTTGCACTTCGCCGGTGGGCCCGACGATGACCAGCAAGATCCGTTTTTCGGACAGGCGCAAGAAATCGATTTGCTGAAAGACCGATTCACGGCGCGGACTGAGCACGACGCCGGCAAATTGCGACAGCGAAGACAGCATCTGCGCCGCGCTGGCGATCATTTTTTGCGGTTGCTGGGAAGGCAAGCGCATCCGCGCGCCCACTTCCTGCTCGTCCAGATGCTGCACCGTCAGCAACGTGTCGACGAAGATGCGATAGCCGCGCGGCGTCGGGATGCGGCCGGCCGATGTGTGCGGGCTGGCCACGTAGCCCATCTCTTCGAGTCCGGCCATGATGTTGCGTATCGTCGCCGGCGACAGGTCGAGGCCGGACAGCGTCGACAGCGCGCGCGACCCTACCGGCTGGCCATCGGCGATATAACGCTCGACTAGCGCTTTGAGCAATGTTTTGGCACGGGTATCGAGTTGCATATTTTATTCTTCGGCTCAGGCCCCCGCAGGCGGCCTGATGGATGGTTAAGCTTTGTTGTAAAACTCCGCAGAGAGGTGCGCGCATTGAAACTAAAACATTGAAACCCACGCACTGAAGCTTGCGCATTGCGGGCTTGCGCATTAAAGACTTAATTATGCGCGCTGGCGATCGCCTTGGTGCAGCATTCTTCGCGCTGACGGCCATGCCGGGCTGCCGTTAAACAGGATGCCCGTCCAGCCATGCGATCAACTCGTCGAAAGTGGCGCAAATGGCATCGGGCAAGATGGCGCCCTGTTGCTGCTCCCGTGCATCATCGCGCTTGAGCCAGATTGCGCGCATACCGGCGTTTTGCGCACCGCTGACGTCATAGCGCAGATCGTCGCCGACATACACCGCCTCGTGCGGCGCCACGCCCAGCGCAGCGCATGCGGCGTGAAAAATAGCCGGATCGGGCTTGGCGCTGCCGAAGGCACCGGCCGCCAGCGATACCTTGAAATGATGGGCCAGGCCGATCGCGTCGAGATCGGCATTGCCATTTGAAATCGACCCGACCAGCAACCTGCCTTGCAACTGCAGCAAGCCCGGCAGCACGTCCGCATACGGCGTGACGGCGTTGCGCGCATCCAGAAAAAGGCGCATCGCGTCCTCGATCTTCGCGCTGTCTTCGCCTGCGATGCCGAATGCGTTATGCAGTCCGACGCGGCGCAATTGGCCCAGATCCAGATGCAGCGCGGGTTGCTGCGCGAGCAAGTGCTGCCTTTGCTCGCGCAGCGCGGCGATGCTGAACTGCTGCGCCACTTTGGGCGCATGGACCCCCAGCCAGTCGTACAACAGCGTTTCGGCGCGCACGATAACGGGCACGATCGGCCAGAGCGTGTCGTCGAGATCGAATAGCATGGCTTTCGGGGCGCGCAGGGTTTGGATCATGATGCCGGGACTCTATAATGAAAGATGGGACAAAGGCGTGGCAGACGGGTCTGCATTGTCGCTCCATTGTCGCAGTATTGTCACACTCATTGCGATTTTCCTGGCATCGTTTGCAGGCCATGCGATGCCAGAGTCGAACATACCATCCGTACGTCACCATTAGTACCGTCACCGGAGTTGCCATGTTGCTGCCGTCGTTCAGTTTGCTGCCATCATTGAAGTTGCTGCCATCGTTGAGGTCGCTGCGCTACGCCGCCCCGCTGGCCGCGCTACTGGGATGCGCGGCGCCGCCACCGGCCAGCGGGCCCGGTGGCGGTGACTTTGCATCGTTTGTCGTGCTCGGCGAAAATGGCAACGCCGTGGCGCGGGTATTGATCGCCGCGCCCGCCTGCCCCGCCATCGTGCTCGATCAACGCGCCAGCCCGATGATTGTGCGCGCTGCAGCGGCCACGCTGCCCCAGCGCGCTACCGCGTCCAGCCCCGCCGAGTCGAAACCGTCCGCCTTCCCGGTACTCACTTGCGAAGCAGCGATCCCTGCCGGCAGCAACAGCGC
>JBLHNV010000241.1:0-4937 GCA_047623125.1 Janthinobacterium sp.
CGAACCAGCGCTAGAGCAGGTTGTACTCAATGTGCTGGACAAGTTGCCGCTCCGAACGAATCGTGAACAAGCTCTGGAGAAGACTGGCGCGCAGCAAGCGCTCAAGCGCAATCGATGGGCGGCCGCACTGCGAATACACCGGCGCAAGGTCGGCACTCATGCTGGGCAAAATGCCATCGACCAGAACGCGCAACTTGCGCAGCGCATGCGCCTCGGGAATCCTTTCTTCCAAAGTGCGGTAGCTGTACAGGGCGTGCTGGCTGATGTCGGACTTGCGCATGGTGTCAGGCCAAAAAGTTGTTCTTCGTACACAACGTATACTCTGGGCAACCAGTTGACAGGGGCTTGGGATTTTTCAACAGCCTGTTAGCGCTTGAAGCGCGCCTCGGCCACCCGGTCGGCCACCAAGCCGGTGGGCAAGTCGTCGCGCGCGGCGCGCTCGAAGATATCGAACAGCGTAGTGCCGATCGCGCGCACGTGCACGTCGACTTCAAGCTGCGGCAAGTTCAGGTGTTCGTAGCACACCTTGATGATGCCGCCGGCGTTGATCACGAAGTCCGGCGCATACAGCACGCCTTTTTCACGCAGCAATTCGCCGATGCCGGCATTGGCCAACTGGTTGTTGGCCGCGCCGGCCACGATGCCCGCCTTCAAACGTACCAGCGTATCTCTGTTGAGCGTCGCACCCAGCGCGCATGGCGCATAAATGTCGGCCTCGACATCGTAGATCGCGTCCGGCGCAACAATCTCGGCGCCAAATTCTTCCTGCGCGCGCAGCAGCGCCGCATCGTCAATGTCGGACACTACCAGCCTGGCGCCGGCCGCATGCAGGCGCCGCGCGTAATCGTAGCCGACATGGCCGAGGCCTTGCAGCGCGACCGTCAAGCCTTCCATCGTGTCGCGCTTCAAGTGATGCTTTACCGCCGCCTGCGCGCCGATGAAGCAGCCCAGCGCCGTGTACGGCGACGGGTCGCCGTCAGCGCCCAGGCCAGCCACGTGGCGGGTACGGGTGGCCACATGCGCCATGTCGTCGGGACTGGTGCCGACATCCTCGGCCGTCACGTAACGCCCGCCCAGGCGTTCCAGCGCCTCGCCCAGCGCTTCGAACAACGCTGGCGTCTTTTGGGTCTTCGGGTTACCGATGATGACGCTTTTGCCCCCGCCGATCGGCAAACCCGCCACCGCATTTTTATACGTCATGCCGCGCGACAAGCGCAACACGTCATTGACGGCCAGTGCTTCGCTGGCGTAATTCCACATCCGGCAACCGCCCATCGCCGGTCCGAGGCGGGTGTTGTGGAGCGCGATGATCGCGCGCAGGCCCGATTTGGGCTCCGATGCGAATACCACCTGTTCGTGGTCGTCGAAATTGAGTTCATTAAAGATGAAAGAGGTCATGGATGTATCTCTGTGTGGGATCGTGACCGCCGACCCCGGATAAGGGCGGGCGTTGCTTTTCCCGGGTTAAAAAAATCGTTCAATACTTTCGATGCGCGCAGCAGATTCGCTTTCGCCCCGACCAGCCTTGCACAGCGCATCGCTTGGCAGCAAATTGGTGCCGCTATCAGCCAGCCCCGACGCCGGTTCTTCTTGCCGCACCTGTCAAATAGTCACACATGCAGCGCATGCCCCAGCGCGCGCAGCGCCGCTTCCTGTACCGCTTCGCCCAGCGTCGGATGCGCATGCATGGTGCCAGCCGTGTCTTCGAGGCAGGCACCCATCGCGATCGACTGGCAAAACGCGGCGCTCAGTTCGGACACGCCAGCCCCGACCGCTTGCCAGCCGACGATCAAATGATTGTCGCGCCGCGCAACAACGCGCACGAAGCCTTCGTGCGCTTGCAGCGTCATCGCGCGCCCGTTCGCCGCGAACGGAAACAGCGCATTGATGCAGTCCAGCCCGGCTGCCGCAGCCTGTTGCGGCGTCAGGCCGACGACGACCAGTTCCGGGTCGGTGAAACACACGGCGGGAATTGCGGCCGGCAGGAAGTGGCGGCGGCGTCCCGCGATGATCTCGGCCACCATCTCGCCTTGCGCCATCGCGCGGTGGGCCAGCATTGGCTCGCCGGTCACGTCGCCGATGGCCCAGACGCCCTGCATCGATGTGCGGCACTGATCATCGACCGCAACGCAGCGCCCCGCCATGTCAAGCGCCAGCTTCTGCAAGCCGAAACCCTGCGTGCGCGGGCTGCGTCCCACCGCGACCAACACCTGTTCGGCCGGCAGCAGCGTTTCCTCGCCGTCGGCATGCTCAATGCGCACCCCATCGGCCGTTGCGCTCAAACCCAGCACCTTGCAACCGAGATGCAGCCTCACGCCCAGGCGCAGCAGCGAAGCGGCCACAGCACGCGTCAGGTCAGGATCGTAAGCAGGCAGTACCTCGTCCTGCGCTTCGACGATGCAAACGTCAACCCCGAGTTTACGGTAAGCGGTGCCCAGCTCCAGACCGATGTAGCCGGCGCCGACGACGACCAGCGTGCGCGGCAATCTACTTGGCGACAGCGCTTCGGTCGAACTGATGACCGGGCCGCCGAACGGCATCGCCGGCAATGCGAGCGGCTGCGAACCGGTCGCCAGCAGTAGATGCTGGCAAGCGATACGCAACCGGTCTGCGCCATTTGATGCATCCGGGCTTGTTGCATCACGTTCTTTCAACTGCACTTCGACCGTCTTGCCATCGACGATGGTAGCCCAGCCGTTGACGACTTGCACGCCATTTTTTTTCAGCAAGGCCGCCACGCCGCCCGTCAGCTGCGACACGATGCCATCCTTCCAGCGCACCGTTTGCGCGACATCGATGGCTGGCGCCTGCACGCTGATGCCCAGCGTCGAACCTGCCGCGTAATGCGTCGCCTTGTCAAACTCGCTTGCTGCGTGGATCAGCGCCTTCGAAGGAATGCAGCCGATGGTGAGGCAAGTTCCGCCCAGATCCCCGCCCTCGACCAGTATCGTCGCAATGCCCAGTTGCCCGGCGCGGATCGCGGCGACATAGCCTGCGGGACCGCCGCCGATGATCAACAGCGTCGTTGCTCGTGTTTTCATGTTCTGTCTACTCCACAAACAGCAAGGCAGGGCATTCCAGATAGCCGCGCACGGCCTGGATGAATTGGGCCGCATGCATGCCGTCGACGACGCGATGGTCGAACGACGACGACAGATTCATCATCTTGCGCGCGACGACAAGGCCGCCCCGTAGCATCGGGCGCTCGACGATCTTGTTGACACCGACGATCGCCACTTCGGGATGATTGATGACCGGCGTCGAAACGATGCCGCCCAGCGCACCCAGGCTGCTGATCGTGATCGTGGAGCCGGACAACTCGCCTCGGGTCGCCGTGCCGCTGCGCGCAGCCTCGGCCAGGCGCGTCATCTCGCTAGCGCTGGCCCAGAGATCGCGCGCTTCCGCATGCCGCACCACCGATACCATCAGGCCGGCGTCGGTGTGCATCGCGATGCCAATGTGGACCGCTTGGTAGCGCGTCACGATATCGGCATCATCATCGAAACGGGCATTAATTTGCGGAAATTCGCGCACTGCCAGTACGATGGCGCGCATCAGCAGCGGCAGCAGCGTCAGCCGTTCCCGCGTGCTGCCATGGCGCTGGTTCAGGCTGGCGCGCAGCGTTTCGAGTTCGGTCACGTCGACTTCCTCGACGTAACTGAAATGCGGGATACGGCGCTTGGCCTCCTGCATCTTTTGCGCGATCTTGCGGCGCAAGCCGGTCAAAGGCAGCGCCTGTTCAGCGTGCCGTTCATGGTAGCGGCCATCGTCTTTGCCTGCGGACGCATTTGCCAACTCCTCCGCTGCCTGCTGGCCACGCTGCAGGTAGGCATCGAGATCGTCTTGCGTGATGCGCCCGGCGCTGCCGCTGCCAGGCACATATTGTAACTCGATGCCAAGATCCCACGCGCGGCGCCGCAGCGCAGGCGATGCAAGCGGCTTGTCGCCGTTTGGGCGCGCGGCGCCATGCATCATGCCGGCTCTGGCGCCAGATGCCGGCATGGACACTGCTGCCGGTGCAACCGCTGCCGGGGCCGCTGGTGCAGGCTGCGCCGGGGCCGCTGGTGCAACTGCTGCCGGGGCCGCTGGTGCAACCGCCGCCGGTCCGGGCCCGGCATTGCCGTGCCCTTCGACTTCGATGTTGATCAGATCGGACCCGACCGCCATCACCTGGCCGACGCCACCGCCACCGCCAAGGGTCAACACCTTGCCGGCGACTGGCGACGGAATTTCGATCGTCGCCTTGTCGGTCATGATGTCGGCCAAAACTTGATCTTCAACCACGGTGTCGCCGACCTGCACGTGCCACATGACCAACTCGACTTCCGCGATGCCTTCGCCGATGTCCGGCATCTTGATGACGTGAATACCCATTAAGCCTCCATCGCACGTATGAACGCGGCAGCGACGCGCTCAGGCCCGGGGAAATAAGCCCATTCCTGCGCGTGCGGATACGGCGTGTCCCAGCCGGTCACGCGCTCGATCGGCGCCTCCAGATGGTAAAAGCAATGTTCCTGCACCAGCGCCGTCAGTTCGGCGCCGAAGCCGCAGGTGCGCGTCGCTTCGTGCACGATGACGCAGCGCCCGGTCTTCTTGACCGAGGCGACGATGCTCGCCAGGTCGAGCGGCCACAGGCTGCGCAAATCGATGATCTCGGCGTCGACACCGCTCTCATTGGCCGCGGCCGCGGCCACCCACACCATCGTGCCGTAAGCCAGTACGGTCAGATCCAGACCGGCGCGAAACACCGACGCCGATGCGAGCGGCACCGTGTAATAGCCTTCGGGCACCATGCCCAGCGCATGCTGCGACCATGGCACGACCGGTTTGTCGTGATGGCCGTCGAACGGGCCGTTGTACAGGCGCTTCGGTTCCAGGAAGATGACCGGATCGTCGTTTTCGATCGACGCGATCAACAAACCCGTGGCATCGTACGG
>JBLHNV010000242.1:0-4933 GCA_047623125.1 Janthinobacterium sp.
GTCCCGGCATTAATCCGGTCCAGCGGCAAGCTGAGGTTGATCCCGGGATGGCATAATGCGGGCAATGCTGGCTGTCGGACCGCGTCGGCATGGTTGGCATGGCATCGACGGCACCGATCCGTAGCGCTGCCGATCCGGCTAGGCCAGCGACGAATCAAACGACAATTCAAACGACAACTCAAGCAACGATGCAAGCAATGCATTCAGTAACGACTCAAACAACAATCCAAGCAATGGCCCAGGCAATGACTCAAGCAAGCACGCAAGCAACAACCTTTCTCTCTCTCGGCCTGATCGATGCGCTGCTGCGCACGCTCGATGCGCTCGGCTATGCCAAGCCAACGCCGGTGCAGGCACAAGCGATACCGGCCGTGCTCGCGCGGCGCGATTTGATGGCAGCGGCCCAGACCGGCACCGGCAAGACGGCAGCGTTTGCGCTGCCGCTGTTGCAGCGGCTGACGATGGAAGGAGCGCAAGTGGCGCCCAAGTCGGTGCGCGTGCTGGTGCTGGTGCCCACGCGCGAACTGGCCGAGCAAGTCTATCAAAGCTTTCTCGAATACGGTGGCAATTTGCCGCTGCGCTGTTTTGCCGCTTATGGCGGCGTCGCGATCGAACCGCAACTGGTCAAGCTGCGCAAGGGCCTCGACGTGCTGGTAGCGACGCCGGGGCGCTTGCTCGACTTGCTGGGCCAGCAAGCGCTCAATTTTGACCAATTGCAAACCCTGGTGCTGGACGAAGCGGACCGCATGCTCGACCTGGGTTTTTCGCACGAACTGAACGCTGTGCTGGCGGCGCTGCCCAAAGAGCGTCAGACGTTGCTGTTTTCAGCCACGTTCTCGGAGGCGATCCGCGCGTTGGCTGGCCAGTTGCTGCACCAACCGCTCAGCATTGAGGTCAGCGCGCGCAACAGCACCGTCAAGGGGATCAAGCAAACGGTGATCACCGTCGACAAGAAGCGCAAGGCAGAACTGTTTTGTCATTTGCTCGTGAAAAAGCGCTGGGGCCAGGTTCTGGTGTTCGTCAAGACGCGCAAGGGCGTCGATCAATTGCTGGTGACGCTGCTGGCGCAAGGAATACGGGCCGATGCGATCCACGGCGACAAGACCCAGCCCAAACGCTTGCTCGCGCTGGCGCGCTTCAAGGCGGGCGAGGTGCAGGTGCTGGTGGCGACCGATGTGGCGGCGCGCGGCCTTGACATCGACGACTTGCCGCAGGTGGTCAATTTTGACTTGCCGACGGTGGCCGAGGATTACATTCATCGCATCGGTCGCACCGGCCGCGCTGGCGCGACCGGGGAGGCGATCTCGCTGGTGTGCGCCGACGAAGTGGACCTGCTGGCGGCGATCGAAGCGTTGACCCGGCAAGCGCTGCGCCGGGCCGAGGAATCCGGCTTCGAAGCCGAGCACCGGGTGCCGGACACCGGTCCGGGCGCAGCGCTTAAAAAGCCGGCGCCGCGCGCCGCGCAGCAAGATGACCCCAAGACGGCAAATACGGCGCAAACGCGGCGTCGTTTTTACAAATAGCGCCTTCAGCGCCAATTTTTGGTCGACTTTGCGCCAGTGCTTGCTGGCCTCGGATTGTATTCGTACAACGCGCCAATGGCTTTTATGCCATTATGGGGCATGAAAACGATCCCGCTGTTTCCGCTCAATACCGTGTTTTATCCCGATGGACAGTTACCTCTGCAAGTGTTCGAAGTGCGTTATCTGGAAATGGCCAGGAAATGCATTGCAGACGATGTGCCATTCGGCATCGTCTCACTGTTGCATGGCACCGAGGTGCGCAAACCCGAGCAGCAAGAAGCGCTGGCGGCCGTAGGCACGATGGCGCGTATCGCGACCTGGTCGGCGCCGATGCCAGCACTGCTGCATCTGAGCTGCCGCGGCATGCAACGTTTTCGCATCGTGGCCAGCGCACGGTTGCTTAATGGTTTGTGGATGGCCGATATCGAGACCATGGATGCCGACATCGTGCTGCCGATACCGGCAGAGCAACAGGATGCGGCCGATGCGCTGGGCGCGCTGATTCGCACATTGCAAGAACGCGGCACGCCGCTGGATCAGATGCCGATCGAAGGGCCGTTTCGGCTCGATGAGTGCGGCTGGGTTGCCAACCGCTGGTGCGAATTGCTGGATATTGAACCAAGCCAGAAACAGTTGTTGCTGGAGCAGCAAAGCCCGTTGCTGAGGCTGGAACTGGTGCAGGATTTGCTGGCCGAGCGCGGTTGGCTGGAGTGAACGAACGAAGGGGCATTGACTGTGAAAATCACAGTCAATGCCCCTGGTTCGCGGCGACCGGGGCCGGTGTCAGGCGATGAACAACTTGTCGTAAGCAGCCAGTAACGTCGCGTGCATCGCGCTGCCTTGCATGTCCTCACCCAGCGTGTCCAGACCGAAGAAGCGTTCGCTGCCATCGAGCAGCGCTTGCGCTTGGCGCACGGCCTCTTCGCCATACAGCATCACCAGCGAGCGCCTGAAGTTGGCGACATCGTCGACATTGAGCATGCTCTCGACACAGCGATAAACCAGGCGGCGGGTCGGATTCATATCCTTGAAATGGTGGATCCAGTCGCAGCCTTCGAGGGTCGCTTCCCGATCGCCGATTGCCAGTCCCAGCAGCGTTTTCAGTTCGCCTACGCGCAACTGCTTCCACGCAGTGCCCAGTGGAATCGCCAGACCCAGGATTTCCCACAGCGGGCGCTCGTCGTTCAGGTTCATCGTTTGCAGCGCTTCGAGCAAGTCGGCCGCTTCCTCTTCGGTCAGCGTGTCGAGGCGCACCAGTGCCGGGCGGATCGCATTGCCGATGCTGTTGTTTTCCCATTCCAGGTCTTCGACCGGATAGATTTCGGAAAAACCGGGCACCAGGATGCGGCAGCTGTAGGCGCCTTGTTCGCTGAAGTCCGATACGTAGATATCCTTGTTGTCGTTGTGGATGCAGGCAACGAGCCAGTGGTAATCTTCCTCGGTCGTGGTGCTGAAGTTCCAGTCGACGAAAGGAAAATCGGGCGTATCGCCCATGAAATTCCAGCTGATGACGCCGCTCGAATCGACGAAATGGATTTCCAGGTTGGCCACCGCGTTGATTTCGCTCATGTCGAAGCCCGGCTCCGGAAAGCCTTCCAGCGAATCGAGCGCGCGCCCTTGCAGCAATTCGGTCAAGGCCCGCTCCAGCGCGATTTCAAAGCGCGGGTGCGCGCCATAGCTGGAAAACACGCCCTGGTCTTTCGGATGTACCAGAGTCACGTTCATGACCGGGTACATGCCGCCCAGCGACGCATCCCTGACCATGATGCCGAAGCCGGCTTTGCGCAAGCCCTTGATGCCCGCCTCGATGTTCGGAAAGCGCGCAATCACCTCGTCCGGGACTTCAGGCAGGCACAAGCCTTCGCTGATGATCCGGTACTTGATGGCCCGTTCGAAAATCTCGGACAGGGCCTGGGTGCGTGCTTCCATCAGCGTGTTGCCGGCGGCCATGCCGTTGCTGACGTACAGATTGCCGATGATGTTGACCGGAATGTAGGCCTGTTCGCCATCGCGCAAGCGTGTGTAGGGCAGCGCGCAGATGCCGCGTGCGACATTGCCCGAGTTCAGATCGACCAGTATTTCGCCATCAATATCGCCTTCGGGATTGTAATAGTCATGCAACTCCGGGTTCAGCAATTCGGCCGGCCATTTTCCATCCGATGTTAAAGCGAACCAGCGCTCTTGCGGGTAATGGACGAAAGGGCGGTTGGCGCGGGTGGCGCCGAGGTAGAAGTGGGTCCAGAAATAATGCGTGCCCAGGCGTTCGAAGAATTCACCATAGGCGCTGGCGCGCGCAGCCAGTTCGGTCGCGCCCTTGCCGTTTGAAAACAGCATCGGGCATTCACTGTCCTTCATGTGAGTCGACCAGATGCCGTCGATTTCATGCAGCAATGACGATTCATTCAGATGAAAACCGCGCGCAGCCAGCTTTTCCTGCATCGTGGCAATTGTCGATTCGAGGGCGGCATCTTTGCCAGGAATAAAGGTTTTCATCGGATTTCCTCAGTGCGGGGGTGGTGTGGTGATGGCGTGACGGGGCGGCAAGGATAGACACAAGCCGCTACCGCGCATTTTACCTGAGCCGGCCAGCGCCTCGCGCGGCCAGCGTCTGAAACTGGCTGGCATTTTCCGGCCAGAAGTAGTAATCAGAAGTAATAATCAGAAGTAACGCAGGCCGAGTGCTGCCTTGACCTGGTCGGTTGTCTGCGCGGCGACTTCGCGCGCAGCGTACGTGCCTTCTTTCAGCATCTGCATGATGTGGCCACGGTCCTCTGCCAGCGCTTCACGGCGGGCGCGGATCGGCGCCAGCAATTCCTGCAACACCACCTCCAGACGCTTCTTGACGATACTGTCACCCAGGCCGCCGCGCACGTAATGGGCCTTCATTTCAGCCAGCGCAGCCTGTTCGGTATCGAACGCGTCGAGGTAGATGAAGGCGACATTGCCTTCCAGGTGGCCCGGGTCCTGCACGCGCAGATGCAGCGGGTCGGTATACACTTTCTTGACGGCGGCGCGGATGTCATCCGCGCTGGCGCCCAGGTTGATCGTGTTGCCCAGCGACTTGCTCATCTTGGCCTTGCCATCGATGCCGGGCAGGCGGCCAATTTCCGGCACCAGCGCTTTTGATTCGACCAGTACTTCGGTGCCGGTGATGCGGTTGAAGCGGCGCACGATTTCATTGCTTTGTTCGATCATCGGAATCTGGTCTTCCCCGACCGGCACCAGCGTTGCCTTGAATGCGGTAATGTCAGCCGTTTGGCTGGCCGGATAGGTCAGGAAGCCAGCCGGGATATCGCGCTCGAAATTGCGCAACCGGATTTCTTCCTTGACCGTCGGATTGCGCTCCAGGCGTGCCACAGTGACCAGGTTCAGGTAATAGAACGTCAGTTCGGCCAGTTCCGGTATCTGCG
>JBLHNV010000243.1:0-4905 GCA_047623125.1 Janthinobacterium sp.
TGCGCATGGCAGCACGACGACATGGTCGATCTGGCCGGGACCGATTTCGAGCGCAAAGCGGGCACTGGTGCCGCCGATGTCGGCGAGCAGGCGCGGCGCATCGTGGGGCGGTGGCTGTACAAAAAGCGACTTGGCGGTCATGGCGAGGAAACGGAAACGAAAACGAAAACGGAAAGCGAGCTTAACGGACTAATTGATTTAATTGCAATAACTTTTGTAACTTCAGTACTGATAATCGCAGTCTTTTGTTTAATTTTGAAGTATTTATGTAATAGCAATCAGGGCGCCACCTGAGCGGCCGTCACGTCGCACAGGTGGCGGCAATAGACGACCCATGCGGCGCTTTTTGGCGAACCCATTGATGGCCGGGGTGGGTGCGCCGCAGCCGAACAGCAGCGGCGACGGTCCGGATGAAAGAGGCGGCAACGGGCAAGCCGATCTGCCTGATACTCACCCTCTCCACAACAATCAGCACGCTGTCTTACAGCAACAGTAGCGTCAGGTACGGCGCGTGCCATGGCAGTAAAAAAAAGCTGCTGTCATGCTCGCTTCGCCGCCTCCAAAGTTCAGTGCGCTTGCGGATCCGCCGGGCGGGCCTTGCCAGGCTTGCCGCCCGGAATCGCGTTCAGCAAGGCTTGCGTGTACGGGTGCTGCGGATGACGATATAAATCGTCCGAGTTGGCCATTTCGACCACCTTGCCCTGGTGCATCACCATGACTTGATCGGCCATGTATTTGACGACCGACAGATCGTGCGAAATGAAGATATAGCTGAGCTTGAATTCATCCTGCAAATCCTGCAACAAATTGAGTACCTGGGCTTGCACCGACACGTCGAGCGCGGACACCGATTCATCACAGACCAGAATTTCCGGCTGCATCGTCAGGCAGCGCGCGATCGCGATGCGCTGGCGCTGACCGCCCGAAAACTCGTGCGGATAGCGGTGAAACGCTTGCGCCGACAAGCCGACTTTTTCCAGCAAGGC
Source organism: Janthinobacterium sp. (assembly GCA_047623125.1). Lineage (GTDB taxonomy): Bacteria > Pseudomonadota > Gammaproteobacteria > Burkholderiales > Burkholderiaceae_D > Janthinobacterium. The sequence continues at coordinate 987 of JBLHNV010000243.1, forward strand.
ATACGCCATGGCAGTGCGCTCCTTGTCGCTTTGGCCTATCTTGTGGATACGCATCGGTTCCAGCAATATCTGGCCGACCGTGAAACGCGGATTCAACGACGCATACGGATTCTGGAAAATAATTTGGATGCGGCGCTTGTACGCCATGTAGTCGCGCTCAGACATGGAGATCAAATCGCGCCCTTCGAACAGCGCCGTGCCGCTGGTGGCTTGATGCAGGCGCAACAACGTCAGCCCGACCGTGGTCTTGCCGCTGCCTGATTCGCCAACGACGCCCAACGTCTTGCCGCGCGGCAACGTGAACGACACATCCTTGACGGCCTGGAATTCACGCTTGCCGAACCAGCCCTGGCGCATGAAAAAGCTTTTGCTCAGCTTGTCGACGACCAGCACATTGTCTTCCCCTGCGACATAGCCGCGCGTGCGCTGGCGCGTTGCCACGCCGGGCACCGGGGTGCCGGCCACCGGATTGCCGGCCACCGCCGTGCCGTCGAGGTAGTCGGCGATGACCGGCAAGCGCCACGGACGGCAAGCTAGCGATGGCCGACAATGCAGCAGCGCCCGCGTGTAGGGATCTTGCGGGTTGTCGAACACGGCGCGTACCGTTCCTTTTTCGCGCACTTCGCCGCTGCGCATGACGATCACATGATCGGCGATTTCACTGACCAGGCCCAGGTCGTGCGTGATGAACAGCACTGACATCTGGTGTTTTTTCTGCAGGCGGGCGATCAAGTCCATGATTTGCTTCTGGATCGTCACGTCGAGCGCCGTGGTCGGCTCGTCGGCGATCAACAGTTGCGGCTCGCAAGCGATCGCCATCGCGATCATCACGCGCTGTTGCTGACCGCCCGACATCTGACCCGGATACGCATCGATCTTGATGACAGGATCGGGAATGCCAACTTCAAGCAGCAATTCCAGGCTGCGCGCACGCGCCTGTTTGCGGTTCATGCCCATGTGCTGGCGCAGCACTTCAGCGATCTGGAAGCCGACCGTAAACACCGGATTGAGCGATGACATCGGTTCCTGGAAAATCATCGAAATATCCTTGCCGCACAACAACCTGCGCTCGGTGGTGGGCATGGTCAGCAAGTCGTGCCCGTCGAACAGGATGCGGCTCGATGGCGCGATGATCGCATTATCATCCGGCAGCAAACCCATCACGGCCAGCGAACTGACCGACTTGCCGCTGCCCGATTCGCCCACCAGCGCTACCGTCGAATTGCGCGGCACGTCGAACGAGATCGATTTGAGGGCATCGAACCTGGTCTTCTTGTCGAGTTGAAACGCTACGTGCAAGTCACGCACCTGTAAAAGGTTGCTTGAATGGTCTAGATGCGGTTGATTCATCATGTTCCCTATTTCACTTTCGGGTCGAGCGCATCGCGCAGCGCATCGGTGAACAACGAAAATGCCGTCACCAGCACCGCCATCGCGATCGCGGCGGCGCTCAGCTGCCACCATTTTCCGAGTATCAGTTCGTTCTGTGATTCGTTGAGCATGCTGCCCCACGACACGACGCCGACCGGCACGCCGAAGCCGAGGAAACTGAGAATCACCTCGGCCTTGATGAAGCCAACCACCAGGATCGACAATTGCACCAGCGCGACATGGCTGACGTTGGGGAAGATGTGCGAAAACATCTTGCGCCAGTGCGAAGCGCCGATCGCATCGGCCGCCATCACGTATTCGCGCGCCTTGTGCTTGATGTATTCGGCGCGGATCAGCCGGTACGGCCCGGTCCAGCCGGTTAAACCGAGGATCAGCACGATGGTCAGCACGCCCTTTTGCTGCAGCACGGCGGCCACCGTCAATATCATCAGAATCGACGGGATCGACGTGAAGATGCTGTAGAACCAGTTGAAGAAATCGTCGATGCGTCCGCCGAAATAGCCGGAAAAGGCGCCGAACAGCGTGCCCAGCCCGACCGCCAGCAGCGCCGCAACCAAGCCAACGACGATGGATGTTTCGGCCCCCTTGATGGTTTTCTTGAGCACGTCGTGCCCCCATTTGTCGGCGCCAAACGGCAGCGTGTCCAGCTTGGCCGGGGCGATGTCTTGCACCCTTTTGCCGGCGCTCAGCTCGGCCATGTCAGCAGCGAGCGGGTCGACGACGCCGGCCATGTCGAGTACCGGCCGATCCGTCATTTGGGCCCGCAACTGGCGCATATCCTCGGCCAGAGGGTCGAGCAAATTGACCGGCGTCGGCAACGTCGGTGGCGCCGCTTCAAGCGGCACCGATGCCGCGTCCGCGGCAGATTGCGCGCCGACGGTAAACGTCGGCGGCGCATAACTGACGCCAACCTCATCTTCCCAGTCGGAGACGATCACACCGCTGATCGACAGTACCAGCATCACCAGAAAAGCGCAGACGATGGCCAGCGCCAGCATCGCAATCCGGTCCTGGCGCAGGCGGCGCCAGGCCAGCGCCCACAGGCCGGGAGAAACCGTATTTTGGTCATTGTGCATGGCCATTCCTTACTTCAGTTGGACGCGGGGATCGGCCGCCTGATACATCAGGTCGGCCAGCAGATTGAAGAGCATCGTGGCAGCCGCGACATACACGGTGATCGCCTTGATCACCGGAAAATCGCTGCGCTCGACGGCCAGGATCACTTCGCGCCCGATGCCCGGGATGCCAAAAAAGCGCTCCAGCAAGAAGGCGCCGATCAGCAGCGCCGGCAGGTTGGACATCACATGCGTGATGATCGGAATGGCCGCGTTGCGCAGCACGTGGACCCACATGATGCGGCCCTCCTTCAAGCCCTTGGCGCGCGCGGTGCGCACGTAATCCTGGTTCACTTCATCGAGCACGAAGGTGCGAAACAGCCGCAGCGTCGGCGCGATCGACACGGCCAGCCCGATCAGGATCGGCAGCGCCGAATAACGCAGCAGATTTTCCCAGAAGCTGTCGCCCCAGCCCTGCACCGGAAACAATCCCAACTGGTAGGCAAAGCCGTACTGGAACACGATGATGTAGACCAGGATCGAAATCGACATGCCGACGGTGCAGGCAATCATCACCGCCCGATCGGTCAGCGACCCGCGCACGAACGCGATGCCCAACGCCAGCGCGATGCCGAAAAAAGTTTCCAGGATTGTCAATGGAATGAGCACCGTCAGCGAAGGACCGAGCCGGGTGGTGATGATGTTGGACACCGCTTCCCCGGTGCTCCAGCTCTGGCCAAAATCGAAGGTGACGATTTGCTGGATGAAAATCCACAGTTGCACGTAATACGGCTGGTCGACGCCGAGCTGGCGCCGGATATTGGCGATGCTTTCGGCATTGGACATCTTGCCGGCCAAAATATAGGCCGGGTCGCCGCCGACCCAGTTGAACAGGATAAACACCAGCAGCACAACGCCCAGCATGGTGGGCACCATCTGCCACAGGCGGCGCAGGATATAAGCAAACATGTGATTCCCTTGAAATGAACGACTGCGCTTGCGGGCCTGGCTCTTGGCTTGGTTTTTGGCTTGGTTCTTGACTGAGTTCCTGGCGCAATTCCTGGCTTGGTTCCGGATGTCGCTTAGCTTTTGATATGGCCTAGTTCTTGATATCGATATACTGCCATTCCTGCCCCAGAATCGGATGTTTTTTGTAACCGAGCACGCTCGGCTGGGCCAGCATGTTGCGGTAGCGCGCATAGCCGATCAGCACGCCGGCATTGACCTCAAGCTGGCGCGCCATCTTGTGATACAGCCTGTTGCGCTCAGGGCTGTCGCCCATCGTCTTGCTTTCGACATACCACGCGTCAAATTGCGGATCCTGGTAGCAGCCATTGTTGTTCTGGTGCGTGTTCGGCCCGTAGAACAGCTGCATGAAGTTGTCGCCATCGGGATAGTCGGCGATCCACGCCGAACTGCGCGCCTGCAGCTTGCATTGCTTTTCCGCCTTCAGAATATCGGAAAAGACCATG
>JBLHNV010000244.1:0-4897 GCA_047623125.1 Janthinobacterium sp.
AGCACCACCAGCACTACCAGCACCACCAGCACTACCAGCACTACCAGCACTACCATCATCCATCACCACATAAGGTCTTGCCATGCCACGTGCCTTCATTCTTTTGTTCGATTCGTTCGGCCTCGGTGCCACGCCTGACGCCGCCGACTTCGGCGATGCCGGCGCCAATACGCTGGGCCACATCGCGCATTGGGCGGCGACCGGTGGCACGCCTTTGACGCTGCCGCATCTGGAGCAGTTCGGTCTGGGCGCTGCGGCTCATGCAGCCAGCGCCGAGTGGCCCGAAGGGTTGCTTCAGCGCAGCGGTTTTCAAGCTGCCTGGGGCGCGGCGTGCGAACGCTCGACCGGCAAGGATACCCAGAGCGGGCATTGGGAAATCGCCGGCATGCCGGTCGATTTCGACTGGGGCTATTTCCCCGACACCGTGCCCAGCCTCCCGCTTGAACTGACGGCGGCGCTGCAAGAACAGGGCGGCGTAGCAGGTTTTCTCGGTGATTGCCACGCTTCCGGCACCGAGATCATCAACCGTTACGGTGACTTGCACGTAGCCAGCGGCAAACCGATCATTTACACGTCCGGCGACTCGGTGCTGCAGATCGCCGCGCACGAAACATCGTTTGGCCTGGAGCGCCTGTCTGCGCTGTGCGAAGTCGCTTTCAAGCTGGTGGCGCCGTGGAATATCGGACGCGTCATTGCGCGTCCCTTCGTCGGCGCGCATGGACACTACACGCGCACGGCGAACCGGCACGATTACGCGGTGCCGCCACCAGGCCCGACGCTGCTCGATCACGTCAAGGACAATGGCGGCGAAGTCATCGCCGTGGGCAAGGTCAGCGATATCTTCGCGCGCCAGGGGGTGTCGCGCGCGATCAAGGCCGACGGCAACATGGCGTTGTTCGATGCGTTGCTGGCAGCCACCGATGACACGGCCGCTGCCGTTGCCAATGCTGCGCTGGTGTTCGTCAATTTCGTCGATTTCGACCAGCTCTACGGCCACCGCCGCGACGTTGCCGGTTACGCCGCAGCGCTGCAGGCGCTGGATGCCCGGCTGCCCGAATTTGTCGCCAAAATGCGTCCCGGCGACCTGGCCGTGATCACCGCCGACCATGGCTGTGACCCGACATTGAAAGGCTCGGGCCATACGCGCGAACACATCCCGATGCTGTTTTTCGGGCCCGGCGTGGCGCCGCGCGTGCTCGGCGTTGCCCGCAGTTTTTGCGACATCGGCCAGACCCTGGCGCACCATCTGGGCGTGCCGGCGCTGGCGCATGGCAAGAACCTGTTATGACCAGTTTGAGCAACAAGCCGATGAATAGTGACCTGATGAATCATTCGATGAACTGTCCGGCGATCACGTCCGGCGCCAACGATGTCAAGCGCAACGAAGCGGTCGGTTTCGATGCCGGCTGGTTCAAGCATTTGCGCGTGAACCGGCCCGCCGCCGAGCGCCGCGCCGCCAGTCTGGTTGGCAGTCGCAGCGTGAAAGGCGAATACCAGGCCGCGTGGCTGCTGAAGACGATCAGCCTGATCGACCTGACGACGCTGGGCGGCGACGATACGCCGGGCCGCGTCGAACGGCTGTGCCGCAAAGCGCTGCAACCGCTGCGTCTTGATCTGATGGACGCGCTCGGCATCAAACACTTGAGGACCGGTGCGGTCTGCGTCTACCATGAAATGATTGCGCCGGCGCAGCGTATTCTGGCAGGATCAGGCTTGCCGATCGCCGCCGTTTCGACCGGTTTTCCGGCCGGCCTCTCCAGCCTGGAAACCCGCTTGCGCGAGATCGAACTGTCGGTCGCGGCCGGCGCCAGCGAGATCGACATCGTCATTACGCGTCAGCACGTGCTGACCGGTCACTGGCAAACGCTGTACGACGAGGTACGCGCTTACCGGCACGCTTGCGGCGCTGTGCACATGAAGGCGATCCTGGCCACGGGCGACCTGATGACGTTCGATAACGTCGCCAAGGCATCCTGGGTGTGCATGATGGCGGGCGCCGATTTCATCAAAACCTCGACCGGCAAGGAAAGCGTCAACGCGACGCTGCCGGTGGCGCTGGTGATGGTGCGCGCAATCCGCGAATATCATGAGCAGACCGGATTTCAGGTCGGTTTCAAGCCCGCTGGTGGCGTCAGTTCCGCCAAGAGCGCGTTGCACTACCTGACCTTGATGAAGGAAGAGCTGGGCCGCGCATGGCTGGAGCCGCAGCTGTTCCGGATCGGCGCATCGAGCCTCTTGAGCGACATCGAGCGTCAACTTGAACACACCGTGAGCGGCCATTATTCGGCCAGCTTCCGCCACGCGCAACCATAAAATATCAACTACATGCCCACAATCGACGAAATATTGACCGACATGGATTACGGAACAGCGCCAGAAAGCACGCAAGAAGCCCAGGCATGGCTGGATGCGCATCAGCGCCGCTTTGGCTTGTTCATCGACAATCGCTGGAGCGCGCCGGCTGACGCATTTTCGTCACTTAATCCGGCCGACGCCTCGGTGCTGGCCGAACTGACGCAGGCCGGTGATGCCGACATCGAACGCGCAGTGCAGGCGGCGCGGCGCGCGCAGCCGTTGTGGCAAGCGCTGGGCGGTCATGGGCGGGCCCGGATCCTGTATGCGCTGGCGCGGTTGCTGCAAAAACATGCACGTCTGTTCGCGGTGCTGGCAACGCTGGACAGTGGCAAGACAATACGGCAGGCGCGCGATATCGACCTGCCGCTGGCCGTGCGCCATTTTTACCATCACGCCGGCTGGGCCCAGTTGCAGAGCGATGAATTTCCTGATCAGCGCCCGGTCGGCGTCGTCGCGCAGATCGTGGCGCGGCATTTTCCGCTGCGGATGCTGGCATGGAAGATCGCACCGGCACTCGCTTGCGCCAACACGGTCGTCTTCAAGCCGGCTGCATCCACGTCTTTGAGTGCGCTGCTATTCGCCGAACTATGTCAGAAAGCCGGGGTGCCGGCCGGCGTCGTCAATATCGTCACCGGCGATGGCCGCGCCGGTGCGGCGCTGGCCGGCCATCCAGGCATCGACAAGATCGCCTTCACCGGTTCGCTTGAGGTGGGGCGCGCGATCCGCATCGCCAGCGCCGGTAGCGGCAAGAAACTGACGCTGGCGCTGGAGTCGGGCGGCAATGACGCCTTCATCGTGTTCGACGATGCCGACCTCGATGCTGCCGTCGAAGGCCTGGTCGATGCGATCTGGTGCGATCAGGATCAGGATCTGGTGCGCTGCGCCGGTGCGCGGTTGCTGGTGCAGGAATCGGTCGAACAGCGCTTGCTGGGCAAGCTTCGCGTGCGCATGGCAACTCTGCGTGCGGGCGCGGCGCTGGACAAGTCGAGCGATACGGTTTTATTGCCAAACGCCGCGCTGCCACCGATCGAGGCGCTCAGTTTTCGCACGCCGCAAGAAGCGGTGCAACTGGCCAACAACACCAGCCACGGCCTGGCCGCTTCCATCTGGACCGAGTCGGTCAGCCTGGCCCTGGCGGTCGCGTCAGATATCAAGGCGGGCTCAATCTGGATCAACAGCAGCAATTTGTTCGATGCCGCCTGTGGTGCCGGCGGTGTCCGCGCATCGGGATTCGGGCGCGAAGGCGGGCGCGAAGGGATGTTTGAGTACATGACGCCGCTGGCCGAGGATGCGCGACCAAGTTTGCCCTTAACGGTAGCGCTGCCGCTTGCGGCCAACGCCAGCGCAGCGCAACTGGCGGCACCGCAAACGGGCTTGGGTCCGATCGACCGTAGCGCCAAGCTGACCATCGGCGGCCAGCAGGTGCGCCCCGACAGCGGTGACAGTCACGCCATTTTTGGTGTCGATGGTTCCTTCCTGGCCGAGGTCGGCACCGGCAGCGGCAAGGATGTGCACAACGCGGTCGAGGCGGCGCACAAGGCGTCAAGCTGGGCTGCCGCCAGCGCGCACAATCGCGCGCAAGTGCTGTATTGCATCGCCGAAAACCTCGCTGTGCGGGCCGCGCAATTTGGCGCGCGCATCGCTGCGATGACGGGCGCAGCGCATCCCGAGCTTGAAGTCGAAGCTGCGATCGAGCGTCTGTTTTACTATGCCGCGTGGGCCGACAAATACGACGGCCTGGTGCATCAGCGGCCGCTGCGCGGTAGCGCCATTGCGCTAAATGAGCCGCTGGGCGTGATCGGCATCATCTGCCCGAATGAAGCGCCATTGCTGGGTTTTGTCGCGCTGGTGGCGCCGGCGATCGCGCTCGGTAACCGCGTCGTCGTCGTGCCATCGCAAGCGCACCCCTTGTCCGCGCTCGACCTGGCGCAGGTATTGGATACGTCGGATTTGCCGGGCGGCGTCGTCAACATCGTCAGCGCCGGTCCCGGTAACGGCGCCAATGCCGGTGTCGATCAACTGGCGCGCACGCTGGCCGGCCATTTCGACGTCGATGCGGTGTGGCGTCACGATGGATCTGGCGCAGGCTGCTTGGAGGTCGAACGTCTCGCTAGCGCATCGATGAAGCGCACCTGGGTCGGCGGCATCAGGGGCCGCGACTGGACCAGCCTGGCCCAAAGTGGCGGGCGCACGCTGCTGGCGCATGCCAGTCAGGTGAAAAATATCTGGATTCCCCATGGGGTTTAGAGCTTGTCAATAAGGAAGGGGAAACATGTTCCTGCCTCAGGAAATCATCCGCAAGAAGCGTGACGGTCTGGTCTTGAGTGGCGCCGAGATCACTTTTTTCGTGCGTGGCATCGTCGACGACAGCATCAGCGAAGGCCAGATCGCGGCCTTTGCGATGGCCGTGTTTTTCAGGGACATGACGATGGATGAGCGCATCGCGCTGACGCTGGCGATGCGCGATTCCGGCGCCGTGCTGGACTGGCGCGGGCTCGATTTGCCGGGGCCGGTACTGGACAAACATTCGACCGGCGGCGTC
>JBLHNV010000245.1:0-4879 GCA_047623125.1 Janthinobacterium sp.
GCAGAAAAAATTCGTCGTTGCGGCGCGTGAAAGCGGGGCCGTCCACGGCCCCGATGCGGACCAGGAATTGGCCCCATTCATGGTCCGAATCGATCGGAATCAGCGTGTGGTCGAGGTCAAACAGGGCCAGATTCATGGTTCTTTCGCTTCCGCCTGCAACAACTCGCGCACAAGCGGCAAGGTGATCGGACGTTGGGTTTCGAGGGAGTACAAATCGAGGGAGTCAAGCATCGTCGACAGCGAGCGCATGTCGCGCCGGCAATGAGACAGCAAATAGGGTAACACGCCGGGCGACAGGCTCAAGCCGCGCAGTGCCGCCGCATGCGTCAGCGCGGCGACTTTTTCATCGTCGCTCAAACCGTGGATCTGGTAAATCAAGCCCCAGCCCATGCGCGTGCGCAAGTCTTCGCGCACCGGCAGCACCGCTGGCGCGACAAAGCCGCTGCTGACCATGAAAGCGCCATTGTCGCGGATCTGGTTGAACAAGCCGAACGCGTGGATTTGCGCGTGTGCCGGTAATTGTTCGCAATCATCCAACAGATACAACGTGGTTTCGGGCGTATAGATAAAGTCCGCTTCCTGGGCGTCTGGCCGGATGTAGCGCGCATACGGCGTCGCTGCCAGCGCTTGCAGCAAATGGGTCTTGCCGGCAGCATTGGCGCCCCACAGGTAGGCGAAATGCTCGCGCGACGTGCGCGCCGCGAAGGCGCGCATCAATTGCGCCAGTTCGGCATTTTGTCCAACCTCGAATGAATCGAGGCTGTGCGCCTGGTCTGCGCCCAGATCGAGCACCAGTTGTTTCATGCGGTTCGCCTTATGCCGTGCATCGCCATGTCGCTTTTTTTACGCATTGTTTTCACGCATTATAGAAGCTGCTGTCCAGATAGTGGCGCCTAAGGTGCCTGAAAGCGACCATTAAGATCGCCGATGCGGGCAAAGCCAGCAAAACGCCGACAAAACCGAACAATTGACCGAACGCCAGCAACGCGAAAATGACCGCCAGCGGATTGAGGCCGATGCGTTCGCCGACCAGGCGCGGCGTCAGCACGAAGCTTTCCATTAGCTGGCCGACACCGTAGATGATGGCAACCGCGATGAGGCCGCCCCAGTCGCCAAACTGCAGCACGGCGGCGATCAAGGCCAGCGCGAGTCCCAGGCCGAAACCGAGGTAGGGTATGAAGACCAGCACGCCGGTAATGATGCCGACCGGCAGCGCGACGTCAAAACCGGCGATCATCAGGCCCAGCGAGTAATACACGGCCAGCACCAGCATCACCAGTAACTGGCCGCGCAGGTATTGCGCCAGCAGCGTATCGACTTCGTGCGCCATGTTCATGGTCTGGTCCAGCCAGCGCCGCGGCACGGCGCTGGCGATGCGTCGCAGCATCGCGTGCCAGTCGAGCAGCAGGTAAAACAGTACGACAGGGATCAGCACCAGTGTCGCCAGCCAGCCCAGCACGGCGATGCCGCCAACTCGCGCCGACGCCAGCACGGAACTCCAGATTTCTTCGCTGCTGGTCGTCATTTGCTTGGCCAGCATCTGCCGGATACCGGAGCCGTCGAGCTGGACATTGAGACCCATTTCCTGCAACTTGGGCGCCAGCATGCCATTGAGCTTGTTCAAAAATTGCGGAATCTGGGCTTGCAGCATCGGAATTTCTTTTTGCAATACCGGCAGCACGATCAGCGCCAGCGCCGTCAATGTCAGCAAAAACAACACCAGCACGATCAATGCGGCCAGCGCACGCGGCATCGACCAGCGCGCGATGCGCATCCGGTTGATGCGGTCGACGCCCGGGTTAAGAGCGTAAGCGAAGATGGCAGCGGCCAGGAACGGCGTCAGCACCGGTCCCAGCGTCACCATCAGGAACAGGAATCCGAACCAGACTGCGATCCAGAATGCCGTTTGCTTTTGCTCAGGCGTGTATGAAAATGGCATCAGTTATTTATATCTGCGTTAAAAAAGAATGGTTGATGAGGCATTTTGATAAAATAGCGGCTTAACCGACCGCGTGCGCCTGCCAGCGACCCCGGTCGCCACTCTCTATTTTACCGCCTCTGCTGCCCCCACACCATGAACACACCTGCTAATGTTTCCCTTTCTTACCGCGACGCCGGTGTCGATATCGATGCCGGCGACGCGCTGGTCGAAGCGATCAAACCGTTTGCCAAGCGCACGATGCGCGAAGGCGTCATGGGCGGCATCGGCGGTTTCGGTGCCTTGTTCGAGATCAGCAAAAAATACAAAGAGCCGGTGCTGGTATCGGGCACCGATGGCGTGGGCACCAAACTCAGGCTCGCTTTCGAGCTGAACCGGCACGACACGGTCGGCATCGATCTGGTTGCGATGAGCGTCAACGACATTCTGGTGCAGGGCGCCGAGCCGCTGTTCTTTCTCGATTACTTCGCTTGCGGCAAGCTCGATGTGTCGATCGCAACCGATGTCATCAAGGGCGTGGCGCGCGGTTGCGAACTGGCCGGTTGTGCGTTGATCGGCGGCGAAACGGCTGAGATGCCGAGCATGTACCCGGCCGGCGAATACGATCTGGCCGGCTTCGCCGTCGGCGCCGTCGAAAAAGCCAACATCATCGATGGCAAAAAGATCGCACCGGGCGACGTGGTGCTGGGCCTGGCATCGTCGGGTGTGCATTCGAACGGTTATTCGCTGGTGCGCAAGATCATCGAACTGGCCAAGCCGGATCTGGAAGGCGATTTCCATGGCCGCAAACTGTCCGACGTGCTGATGGAGCCGACCCGGATCTATGTCAAGCCCTTGCTGGCGCTGATGGCATCGATGGAAGTCAAAGGCATGGTCCACATCACCGGTGGCGGCCTGGTCGAAAACGTGCCGCGCGTATTGCAAGACCATCTGGTCGCGGAACTCGATTCGAGCGCGTGGACGATGCCACCGCTGTTCCAGTGGCTGCAGCAGCATGGCGGCGTGGCCGACGCCGAGATGCACCGCGTGTTCAACTGCGGCATCGGCATGATCGTCATCGTGTCCGCTGACAATGCCGACGCCGCCTTTGCGCAACTGACCGCAGCCGGCGAATCGGTGTCGCGCATCGGCACTATCCGCGCCCGCGTCGGCGACGAGCACCAGACTATCGTCATGTAAATAACCCGTCGGCGACAAACATCGTCGTTCACAAGAAAAGCGCGCCCGTTCAGTTCTGGCGCGCTTTTTTTATTTGGCCAATATCTTCGCCACCGGCGCTCCTCGCAAACGGGCCGGTTCCGGCATGTTCGATCCGAGCAGCGGCGTCAGATAGCTGCAAAACGCGGGCGTCACATCGGTGCCGCTGGCGGCGATGAAGACATCTTCCATCACGCGCGTCTTGCCGGCCACGGCATCCAATGGCAGCAACGCATGGTCGACGGCATAATTGCCGCTGCGCTGCAACGCGACCGAGCCATCGCGCTCGCCCCATATTGCGAACTGGACCGCCTTTTCGCCCACTTCGCGCGCTTCGCGCTGATCGACATCCGACACGCATCCGATGAACGAGCGCTGCAGATAGCCGAAGGTGTCGCCGCGCACGCGCTTGATGCCGAGCTTGCTCTTGATTTCATTGCACAGCAAATCGGCCAGCGCGCCGTTGCCCGACAGCTGGATATTGCCGTGCGGGTCGCGCTCGAGCTGGTTGCCGGCTTCCTTGGCCAGCACGCTGGCGATCGGCTGGCCGTCGGCATTGCGGATGCCTTCGGATACGGCGATCACGCAGCGCCCGTGGCGCGCATGGACCGCCTTGACGTCGGCCAGGAACGATGCCAGCGAAAAAATGCGCTCGGGCAGGTAGATCAGGTGCGGCCCGTCGTCTTCGAATTTGCGCGCCAGTGCTGCCGCCGCTGTCAGGAAGCCGGCATAGCGCCCCATGACGACGCCGACATACACGCCCGGCAGTGCCGCATTGTCCAGGTTGACGCCGGCGAACGCTTGTGCGACGAAGCGCGCCGCCGAGGGAAAACCGGGCGTGTGGTCGCTGCCGACGAGGTCGTTGTCGATGGTTTTCGGGATATGGATGCAACGCAGCGGGTAATTGGCTTTGTGCGCTTCCCGGCTGATGATGCGCAGCGCGCCGGACGAGCCGTCGCCGCCGATATAGAAAAAATGCCCGATCTGGTGCGCGCGCAAGACTTTGAAGACTTCCTGGCAATAGGGCACGTCCGGTTTGTCGCGCGTCGAGCCGAGCGCCGACGAAGGCGTCGCTGCCACCTGTTCGAGGTTCTGGCTGGTTTCCTGCGACAGGTCGATGAAGTCTTCATCGAGAATGCCGCGCACGCCGTGGCGCGCACCGTAGACCCGTTCAATCTGGCCAAAGCGGCGCGCGGCCAACGCCACGCCGACCAGGGATTGATTGATGACCGCAGTCGGACCGCCACCTTGTGCCACCAGAATTTTGCCAGCTGCCATGCGATTCTCCTTGGTTAGCGGATAGTTTGATGATAGCCCCATCGGCCCGATCAAGGCTCGATCCAGATGCGCGCGCAGGTAATGACAGTCGGATGTGGCCGGATTATTCCGGTGCGCGCAGGTAGTCAACCAGCGCATTGATCTTGCGCTGCGGCGGGCGCGTCAGCGAGCTGACCAGGTACAGCGTGATCAGGCCGGCCGGAACGCCGAAGATGCCGGCCGAAATGTGTGCGATGTGGAACCATTGGTTGGCCGCAGAGCCGCCCAGGATCGGGTTGGTATGCAGCATGTAATACAGGCACACCAGAAATCCGGCCAGCATGCCGGCGATGGCGCCATTGTGGTTGGCGCGCTTCCAGAACACGCCCAGCACCAGCGCCGGAAACAGTGTCGATGCCGCCAGCGAAAAGGCGGCACCGACCAGCGACAGGATATCGGCCGGCTTTTGCGACGCGATGTAAGCAG
>JBLHNV010000246.1:0-4870 GCA_047623125.1 Janthinobacterium sp.
GCTGACCAACTTGCATGAACAGATGCGCGACGGCTTGACCGACAAGCGTTACCTGGTGCTCGTTGCCGGCGACTGGAACAATGCGCGCCAGCATGTGAAGCTGGCGCTGCATAAATATACGACGGCCGAAGGCGAACGCAGGGTGGCGGTGCAAGCCGATGGCCTGGCATCGCACACGGTGTTCTCGCTGCTGCGCAAGTTTCCCCATTTTGCCTTGCTCGAAGCTGAGCTGAAAACCGGCCGCACGCACCAGATCCGGGTGCATTTGTCGGCGTCCGGGTTCGCGATTGCCGGGGACGACAAATATGGCGATTTCGCGCTCAATCGGGCGTTGCAAAAGGCCGACAGCACGCGCGGCGCGCTGAAACGGATGTTCTTGCATGCCCATCAAATCACCTTCACGCATCCTGAAACCGGCCTTGGCATGACACTCAATGCAGCGCTGGCCGGTGAATGCGAGCGTTTCTTGGTAAGCTTGGGCCAGCCGCTTGGCAGCCACGCAGTCGCCGCCAAGGCGTCGCCTAACCGCCGCTGATGGGCCGGCAGCAGTATTGACCCGGCTGGTATCGCGTAGCGTCATCATCATATACAAGGAGCCGGCAGCGACAGCTGCTGGAAGACATGGCAAGAAAGCAATTTGATTTAATCGTGTTCGATTGGGATGGCACGCTGATGGATAGCACATCGACCATCGTGAAGTGCATACAGGCTGCGGCCAAGGATCTGGGACTGCCGGTGCCGCGCGATGCCGACGCTGCACATGTGATCGGACTGGGCTTGCAAGAAGCGATGGAGGCTGCGATGCCCGGCATCGATCCGAAATATTATCCGTGGATGGTGGAGCGCTTTCGTCACCACTACCTGGCCAAGGACCATGAACTGGTGCTGTTTGCCGGCGTGCGCGAGATGCTGACGGACTTGTCGCAGCAAGCCTATTTTCTGGCCGTCGCCACCGGCAAGAGCCGTGTTGGCCTGAACCGATCGCTCGATGCCGTCAAGTTGCTATCCTTGTTTGACGCCACGCGCTGTGCCGATGAAACTTTTTCCAAGCCGCATCCTGCCATGTTGCAGGAATTGACGCGCGAACTGGGACAGGACATGAAGCGCACGGTGATGATCGGCGACACCAGCCATGACTTGCTGATGGCCAATAACGCCGGCGCGGCAGGCGTCGCGGTGCAATATGGCGCGCATCCGATAGCGCAACTCGACGCCTGCACGCCGCGCTATTCGGCTGCCACGGTCACCGAGTTGCACCAATGGCTCAACGAGAATGCCTGATGAGCGCGCAGGGTGCTGCTGATATTCTGATTGGCGCTGCGGATGCGCTGCACGAAGGCGGCAAGGGCCTGCGCTTCGCGCTGACGGTGGGCGGCGCGCCCGGCACCGGTTTTGTCGTGCGCTATCAGGGCAAGGCTTATGCTTACCTGAACCGCTGCGCGCACGTGCCGATCGAACTCGACTGGGCCGAGGGCGAGTTCTTCGAATCGAGCGGCTTGTACCTGATGTGTTCGATGCATGGCGCGATCTATGCACCGAGCAGCGGCCACTGCGCCGGCGGTCCGTGCCGGGGCGGCAAGCTGCATCCGATTGCCGTCGTCGAACGCGATGGCCAGTTGTTTTGGCAGCCTGATGCGTACATCAAGCCGGCCTGACAAAGCGGCAGCGAACACCATCCAGATCCAAAAAATGGCGAAAAATACGGCTCGAAACATGCTGAGAAGCATACAGAGAATACTATAGAAAGTTGGCACAACATGATCAATGACCCCAATAACAGCAGTGCTGCTGCCGCCAGCAACTGGGAGCGCGAGGTGCTTGAAAAGCTGGTGTTTGCCACCCTCAAGGAACAGCGCGCGCACCGACGCTGGGGCATTTTCTTCAAGATGTTCAGCCTGATTATCTTGCTGTTCGCGCTGTGGACTTATTTTGATTTCAGTTTTACCGGCACCGATATGGAAGCGCTGTCACGGCATACGGCGCTGATCGAAATCGACGGCGCCATCGAATCCGAGGGCAGCGGTTCGGCCGCCGTCGTGATCCCAGAACTGAACAAGGCATTTTCGGACGCTGGTTCGGTCGCAATTGTGTTGCGCATCAACAGTCCCGGCGGCAGTCCGGTCCAGGCCGGCATGATCGTCGATGAAATAATCCGTCTGCGCAAGGGTTATCCCGCCAAACCTTTGTATGTCGTCGTCGATGAAATGTGCGCCTCGGGTGGCTATTACATCGCCGCAGCGGCCGACAAGATTTTTGTCAACAAGGCCAGCATCGTTGGTTCGATCGGTGTGCTGATGGATGGTTTCGGGTTCACCGGCATCATGCAAAAAGCCGGTGTCGAGCGGCGTTTGCTGACCGCTGGCGAAAACAAGGGTTTCATGGATCCGTTTAGCCCATTGTCGGACAAGCACCAGGCTTACGCCCAGTCGATGCTCGATGAAATCCATCAACAATTCATTCAGGTGGTGCGCACCGGGCGCGGCGAGCGTCTAAAGGAAACGCCGGACACCTTCTCAGGCCTGTTCTGGAGTGGCGCCAAAGCAGTCGAGATGGGTCTCGCAGATGGCTTTGGCAGTGTCGACAGCGTGGCGCGCGACATCGTCAAGGTCGAAGACATCGTCGATTACACGCAGCACGAAGGCTTGCCGGAGCGGGTGTTGAAGAAATTTGGT
This sequence comes from Janthinobacterium sp., assembly GCA_047623125.1. Classification (GTDB taxonomy): domain Bacteria; phylum Pseudomonadota; class Gammaproteobacteria; order Burkholderiales; family Burkholderiaceae_D; genus Janthinobacterium. The sequence goes on from JBLHNV010000246.1 coordinate 2,673, forward strand.
GCAGCGATGGGATCCGGCGCCATGAAGTCGGTGTTTCAAGGCGGTCGGCCGAGTTTGCAATAGACGCCTGATCCCGGCGCCATACCGACCGGATGCTGGTTGCCAGCGCGTCGATGATTCTGAGAAAAAATGCTTTTGGGCATAATTAAGCTTGTAAGTTGGCCGAAATAGGATATATTGAAGATGTAGTTCACTTCAAGGAGGCCGATATAAATAGTTTATCTTGTTGGCAGCACCATTTTGATGTTTATTAGTCAGAACTACACACCACATTCTTGATGTGGCATAGAGAGAATTTATATTCCTCATACTTGCCCCGAACGGGGAAAGGAAACGGCGGCGCAATGCCGCCGTTTCCTATTGCGCGTCCTGTTCCGCCATTGCACTGTCATCCGCTAATGTTGACGCGGGCGATTCTCGGTAATGTCGGCGCCTGGCGTCAGATTGAGGGTGGCAGCGTATGCCCCGGTTGCTCAACCGGGGCATACATCGCTATTTGATCGGATGATTGGCTTGGCATTGCGGGTAATTGCGGCAAGCCGATGTCGCTCACGCCGGCAGTCTGATAGGGCCACGCCTTGCGCCGGAATCGAACAATTCAGGCGCTTCCTCGGGCGCTGTTGCATCGGCATTGGCCGCAAAGCCGCCGGCAACGAGCCATGCTTTGAAATTGAGCTGGACCGCATTGTGCCAGCGTGCCTGGGGCGTCGGGCGCAATGCCTGTGCCAGTTGCAATTCGGTGTAGGTATTGCCGCTGGTCCAGCGCATCAGCGCCAGTTCGAGGACGTGCATCGCCGATTGTTCGCGCGCCAATTGCAGATGTTTTACATGTTCTTTTTGTTCTGAATTCATTTTTTTCGCGTATTGCATGCGGCTCCCTGAAGGCTGCTGTATTGGATTTCTTAACGTGGCAGAAGATTGTTCCTACTATCGTTAAGCCGATTCCTAGTGACGTTTCAGCATAGCAATATGGCTGAATCAATACTTGATGTAAATCAATTATTCAGACATGTCGGCGTAAAATCAATGCGCCAGACCGGTCGTGTGCCTCGATCGCCCTCGGTGCGGCCCGATAGGTCGCTTGCCGCGCTTGCGCTTGCCAGGCCAGAACGTCCTGGCATTGCCAACGCCATTGGCATCGAATTGGCGCCGAAAATGCAGGCTGGCGGCCTGGTTGCGCTACTGCGACGGCCGCTTCTGTTACAGTCACGCCATGAGTAAATTATCCCTAGACCGTATCTTGCAATCGCAAGGTTTTGGTACACGTAAATATTGTCGCGCACTGATCGAAGATGGCGAAGTGCGCATCGCCGGTGATGTACAAACCGATTACCGCAGCACCATTGACACGGGCGGCCTGGTGCTGCACGTTTTTGACGAGGAATGGACCTATCGCCAGCATGTGTACATCGCGCTGAACAAACCCGTCAATGTCGAGTGTTCGCGCAAACCCAGCCACCATCCGGGCGTGCTGACCTTGTTGCCCGAGCAATTTACATGGCGCGACGTGCAACCGGTCGGCCGCCTCGACCACGATACGACCGGCATGTTGTTGATGTCCGACGATGGCCCGTTCATCCACGCGCAATCGTCGCCCAAGCGCCATGTGCCGAAGGTGTACCAGGCCACGACGCAAGATCCGGTCAGCGATGCATTGATCGCGCTGTTGCAAGCGGGCGTGCAGTTGCATGACGAACCAGCGCCGTTGGCGGCGCTGAGCTGCGTCAAGCGCGCCGAGCATGTGCTGGAAATTGTGCTGGAACAAGGAAAATACCACCAGGTAAAGCGCATGCTGGCCGCTGCCGACAACCATTGCCGCACCCTGCACCGCAGCGCGATCGGCAGTTTGACACTGGAATCGCTGGGTATCGCGCCCGGCGAATGGTGCTATCTGGACCAGGCGCAACTGGCCATGCTCGCGCCAGTCTGACCGTCTTTCCGGCCCGCGCGCCGGAGGCGCTCCTTGAAAACCCCCAAATAAGGCTGCTTTACACGCCTGTTCCTTCGATTGCGGCAAGCACTGGTCGCCAATAAGCCCTGTCGCCCCATCCCGTATTGCCGAATCGGACAAGGGGGCATGGCAGGATTGGGCGATGGCCGTCGGGCAATCCTGCCTGAGGCAGCGGCATTGGAGCGCAGATACGGGTGCAGGCGGGCAGGCACGATCGTGCGAGTGCCGTTACAATCAAGAATATGAA
>JBLHNV010000247.1:0-4814 GCA_047623125.1 Janthinobacterium sp.
GATGCATCGATGCCGCCCTCCTGGGCATCGCTCCACGCGCTACCGCTTTGCCACAGGCGGTCAGCGAACTTTCGGATCGACCCGGCCTTGGCCAGATGGCCCAGCCAGTGGGGAGGAATCCCCGATTCGCCATAGAATGCGCCAGCGATCTGGCCGCAAATGGCGGCGGTGGTGTCGGCGTCGTCGCCCAGATTAGCGGCTTGCAGGATCGCTGCTTCAAAGCTGTCGGTCGTGTCGAAACACCACAACGCTGCTTCCAGGCTCTCGACGACGTAGCCGGAACCGCGGATCTGGTCGACGCTCTTGGTCTGATAGGCGCGCTGTGCGATGGCGCGCACCGGTGCCGATTCGATGTCGTCAAGGCCGTGGCCCAGCAGGATCGTTTCCTTGTCTGACCCCAGCAAGGCCTGGTGCAGCATCGCGGCAAACAACTGACTGGCATCGATGCATTCGTCGGCGCCATGCGTGGTGCGCGAGCTCAGTGCCGCGTAGTCGATGACGGCAGTGCGGTCGGCATGAAAGAACATCGGAATCGGTGCGAGACGCATCAGACAACCGTTACCGGCCGATTGCACATCGGTCGATCCGCTGTACGCTTCGCCGCTGCGTTGGAAACGCGTCAACGCATCGTGCACCGTGCGGCCGATGTCAAAGCAATGGCCATTGCTGCTCAGGTAACCGCGATCCATCCAGCGGCAGAAACGATCCATGATGTCGGCCGCATCGAAGCATGTCAGCTCGGTCAGGCTGGCGGCGATGCACAGCGCCATCGAGGTGTCGTCGGTCCATTCGCCGCGTTCCAGATGAAACGGGCCGCCGCCGACCATGTCGGTCACCAAGGGGAAAGTGCCGCGCCGCTTGAATTCGACGGTGGTGCCGACGGCGTCGCCGCTCGCCAGGCCCAGCAGACAACCACGAAAACGATTTTGCAGGCTCAGTGTTGCTTGACTCATTGTTTTGCTCCGGATGATGTTGGCTCAATTGCCTGGTTGACTGTGTGATGCACTGGCACAGGCGGGCTCACTGCTGCTCGGCCAGGATGATGCCCTGCCCTATCTCGTACAGGCGCTGTGCAACATCCATGGTGATGGCCTTGTCGCCGCCCAAGCCCATCGCATTGACTTCGCAATCGCGCAGGTAGTCGTAAATCTCTTGCACGGAGGCTTGCTCGGGAACGATGCAGGCAAGGTGATGTGCATAGTTGATGTACTCATCGTCAACCTCATTCAATTCGAGGCGCGAGGGCGTGTCGGGGTCATATTTGATGACGCTGATATCTTCGTCGCTATCGAGCTCATCGGCGGCAATGCTGGCCGCCGCTGCGGCGCGCGGAAAGAAGTGGTTCATGTGGATCGGGTCCCACAGGTAGAACAGGATCAGGTTGATGTGCTTGAGAAGGACATCTTCACTGATGATGATGGCGTGCGGGGTTTCAATATCTGCCTCAACGATCGATATCGGGCCAGTTGCGCTCCGGTCAGTTGCGCCCTGCCACGGCGCGACGGCTTCCCAAGGGAGCGCGATATCGTCGCGGCCAAAATGGCCGTAGGTGGCGGTGGCGCGGTAGATCGGGCGCTGCAGATCGAGGAAGGCAATGATGCCTTTCGGCGTCAGGTCGAATTCAAGCAGCAAGGCACTGGTCGTCACGGCATCGTCCTGGATGCCGGTGCCGTCAGTGTCGACCAGGAAACTGACCGGCTCCGCGACGCCAATCGCATATGACAACTGGATCAGGCACCGTTCGGCCCAGCCGCGCGCCACGACCTGCTTGGCCAGGTAACGGGCAGCGTAAGCGGCCGAGCGGTCAACCTTGCTCGGGTCCTTGCCGGAAAAAGCGCCGCCGCCGTGCGGCGCGGCCCCGCCGTAGGTATCGACGATGATCTTGCGCCCCGTCAAACCGGTATCGCCCTTGGGACCGCCGACCACGAAGCGCCCGGTCGGGTTGATGTGCAATTGGAAATCAGGCGCCAGCGCATGGCCGGCCAGCACCGGCTGGATAATGTGCTGCAACACGTCGCGGCGCACCTGCTCAAGCGAAACATCTTCGGCATGCTGGGTCGACAGCACGACCGCAGTCACTTCGAACGGCTTGCCATCGACATAGCGTACCGTCACTTGCGACTTGGCGTCCGGACGCAGCCACGGCAACAAGCCCGATTTGCGCGCTTCGGCCTGGCGTTTCACCAGTCGGTGCGCCAGCACCAGAGTCAGCGGCAGACACTCGGGGGTTTCATTGGTGGCATAACCGAACATCAGGCCCTGATCGCCGGCGCCGATGACGCCGCTTTGGTCGCCACTTTGATCAACGCCCTGGCTGATGTCCTGCGACTGGGCATTGAACTTGACCAGCACTTCGCAGCGCGCTGGGTCGATGCCGGTTTCGGCGTCACGATAACCTGCGTCATGCAGCACCGAGCGCGCGATCGCTTGCGCTTCGCTTTCGACCAGCGCAAACACGCCGGGGACGCGCGTCTTGAATTCACCGGCGATGACGACAAAACCGGCCGCGATAAATGTTTCGCAGGCGACTCTGGCCTGCGGATCGAGGCTCAGGAAACGATCTAGGATGGCGTCGGAAATTTGATCGGCGAGTTTGTCAGGGTGGCCTTCAGAGACCGACTCGGATGTGAACAGCCCGTTGCGAATAGTCATGTATAACTCCATTTTTTAGCAGCTTCGGCAATGCGCCGGGGCCTGCAATTTGGTATAAATCGCCCCGACTCGTAAGGTGAGTCAAACCTGTTGCAGAAGGCGAACCATGCCGCCCTCGCTTCCATTACATCGTCTTGTTTTCCCGGCTATCAATGCCAAGTTCGACTTGGCTTGATAAACCGATCGGGCAACAAAAAACCTCCACAAGGGAGGTCGACGCTTCCGCTTGGTTGCTCCTTGCGGAGCCGCATTTGCTTTTCAGCTGAACCACCTTGCCCGGTATGGCAGGTTGGAATGGGCGTCGACCCAGATCTCAATGCATGCTTTGACTATGATCTCAAATCATCATTGTGTCAAAGAAAATTTTTAATTTTTTTGCAATACTTTCAATGCGCTGACGGCCGGATGACTGCAGCGCGCCAATAAGCGAACGATGCTAGGCGCCGAGGATTTTGCGCTCGCTCGGCCATGATGCTTTCAAGCGTGGCCAGGAATTCCCGCGCCTCTTTATCGAAGCCGAACAGGGCCAGCGCATGCAATATCCGCGTAATGCGCAAGTCATTGTGGCCTGGTCGCCAGGCCCACTCATCGCAGCGCTCTTCCCAGTTGTGCGACTTGACGACAGCTTGATCGGACCATTCAAGGCCATAGAAACTGAGCATCCTGACAAAGCCCGAGAGCAATCCGATATAGACCATCGAATCCTTGCCCAATTCGGCAAAATCGGCCACAGTCGGCACCGGAGCGCCGGGATGATACTGGCTCGCCGTTTCAAGCGGAAACAGCCACTGGATGTAATCATGGGTGAATTCCAGTTCGTCATCCGACCAGGACAGCATCTGATCGCGCGATCGGCCAAGGTGATCGACGCCAGTACCACTCAGAAATTGTCGGACGAGTTCTTTTGGATCGGTCATATTTTCTCAGCGATTGAAAGACGATATAGCTCACGCCGCAAAACCGCATCCCCAAAATAACGGTTCCAGGCAGAACGATGGATAGGCACACGGCAGCGCAGCACACCCGATCAGCAAGAATTTTTCAATCAGCGGCAAAGCTGCAGCGATGGTATTGCACTCTCGTCGCAAAAAACGTAAGCATTTTGTCCAAACCGATGCGCCAGCGCATCCGCTTGCGCGATGTTGATGCCAAGCACCAAAAGACTGGGTTCTGCCGGCCATATGCCATCGGGATCAACGCCGGAAGCGGGAAACCAGTGCAAGCCCATTGCATCTATGGCCAAAATCAACGATTTTTGTGCGGCGACATTTGTTGCATCTGCTGTCGGTTCGCTGTAAGGGTTGTAAGCGGTAATAACGGCACAACTGCTAACCTGATACAGGCCTTGCAATTGGCCCAACTGAAGATCATGTTTGTCTACGAGCAGCGTGAGTGTGACCCCTGGAGCGACAGTCGAGCAAAAATGCGTGGCGCGATAAGCGGCGATCAATTCGGGGCTGACAAGCGAAGTTACAGGCATAAAAAAACCTCCGAAAAAGGAGGTCGACGCTTCCGTTTGGTTGCTCTTTTTTGAGCCACATTTGCTTTTCAGCTGGACCACCTTGCCGGAATTGGCAGGTTGGATTGGGCGTCGACCCAAATCTTAATGTATGAGCATATTGTATAGAAAAAATGCATTTCTGTCAAAATAATTGCATTAAATATCACGAATAAGGACGCAGTTTAAGCCTGACAAAAAACGGTCTTCGGTAAGCTTGATAGCAACAACGCCCGCGCCGATTTACCATACCGTCAGCATTAAATCGGTTCAAGAAGCACCCCTGCCGCGAGTTCGCTGATGACCAGAACCCGCTTTAAGCGTGCGCGCGTCATGCCGACGAAAAGCTTGCCAAGCTGACGTTCATCGAGCGCCTCAAAATCGATCTCGGCAAAGATGGCGGCCTGCGCAGACGGTCCCTTGAATCGGTACACCAACTCAGCAAAAATAGCGCCCTCGCGAAATATCGAATGCCCGGCCTCGGTCAGGACGTCGATGTCGGCCATGAAAATAGGGGGGTTACCATGGAATATGAAAGCGATGGACCGCGCCGACGAAACAGTCGGTAGCAAGATCGCAACCGCCATCAAGGCCAGTGACGCATCACGCAAACCGGGCACAAACAGCCCACGCCATTTGACAAGAATAACCGTCGGCTGGAACG